>JAFAKI010000205.1 GCA_019235595.1 Mucilaginibacter sp.
TTACTACTTCTAATTTTTATTTTTTCTTTTAGTTTATAAAGGTCATCAGGAAAAGCATTAGCATCAAGAATACCCGCAGTAAAGCGTCAAATTTTGAGGTGTTGTTTTAGCGTCAGGTGTTTAAAACAATTATATTTATACAGTCGTTTTATAATAAATCAATCACCATGTGGCTGGAAAAAGACAACAAGCTTTATAAAGCTTTCACGTTTAAAGACTTCTCTGATGCATTTTCATTTATGTGCCGGGTTGCCTTGCTTGCCGAGAAAAGCAACCATCATCCTACATGGACCAACACCTGGAACAAGGTAGAAATCTGGCTCAGCACCCATGATGCCGGCGATATTGTAACCGATAAAGATTTGAAGCTGGCCGAAGGGATAGATAAGCTGGTATAGAATGATTTCGGATTTCGGAATTTCGATTTCGGATTTAAAGGTTTAGCGTTTAGAATTTATGATTTAGATTTTAGAATTTAAATTCTTACCTTTCAGGCTACAAAAACTTTATCATGAAGCCATTATTCGTTTTACTTGTAGCTTCAGTGATTGTTTTATTGATCACGCACGCCATTTCAGGAGGATGGGACTATGTCATTGCCGGGAACCTGGGTATGGCCGCTATGCTTGTATTTACCTCTTTAGGGCATTTTATCTATTCGCAAGGCATGATGCTGATGTTGCCAACCTTTATTCCGGGCAAAAAAATGCTGGTTTATGCTACCGGGGTGATCGAGGCTTTATTTGCCATCGGTTTATGCGTTCCATCAACAAGGCGTCTGTCTGCTGACTTACTGATACTTTTCTTCTTATTGATATTACCCGCCAATATTAATGCAGCTTATAAAGGCGTTGATTACCAAACCGCTACTTACGAGGGGAGGGGCATTAATTATTTATGGTTGCGCATACCCATGCAAATATTCTTTATAGTGTGGGCTGCCTATTTTGGGTTGATTGTTGAGAATGGTTACTGAACAATTGCTTTAGTAACTAACATCATCCCGAATTATCAACAAATACAGCAATCACAGGCCAATAAATTAACTTTACCCGTTTAACAAAAAGGATAAACTATTGGCAAAAGATTCGGGCAAAGAAACGCCGTTGATGCAGCAGTATAATCAAATCAAAGGGAAATACCCCGGTGCTTTGCTGCTGTTTCGTGTGGGTGATTTTTATGAGACGTTTGGCGAAGATGCCGTAAAGGCTGCAGGTATATTGGGCATAGTACTCACCAAACGTGCCAATGGCGCCGCTACTCATGTGGAACTGGCCGGTTTTCCACATCATTCGCTGGAAACTTATTTGCCAAAGCTGGTTCGTGCAGGGCAGCGCGTGGCTATTTGTGATCAACTGGAGGACCCGAAAGCAACCAAAACCATCGTTCGCCGTGGTGTAACCGAATTGGTAACTCCGGGCGTGGCTGTTAGTGACAATATCCTTCATCAAAAAAGCAACAACTATCTCGCATCGTTATATTTTGAGAAGAATAGTATAGGCATAGCCCTCATCGATATTTCTACCGGAGAATTTCATACCGCACAGGGTAATTCAGCCTATATTGATAAGCTGCTGCAAAGCTTTAGCCCGAGCGAAGTGATCTTTCCTAAAAGTCGGTACCATGAGTTTAAGGAAGAGTATGGCGACCGCTTTTATACCTACACGCTGGACGAATGGCCCTATAGCGGCGATTATGCTCAGGAAACTTTACTAAAGCACTTTGGCGTAAGGTCGTTAAAAGGTTTTGGTATCGATAAACTCAATTTAGGTATTGTAGCCGCTGGTGTCGCCCTCCATTACCTTAACGAGACCGAGCACCGCAATTTGCAGCATATCTCGGCCATCAGTAGGATAGAAGAAGACAGGTACTTGTGGCTCGACCGTTACAGTGTTCGCAACCTGGAACTGGTAGGTTCATCCAACGAGAATGCGCATACCCTGGTAGAGGTGTTGGATCAGACCTGTTCGCCGATGGGGGCACGTTTGCTGAGGCGGTGGATCGTGATGCCACTGAAAGAGATCAAACCGATCAACGATCGATTGGGCGTGGTGGAATATTTGGTGAATCATGATGAATTGCGTGGCGAACTGCAACAGCACATACGCCAGATTGGTGATTTGGAAAGACTGATTTCAAAAATAGGTTTACAAAAGGCTAATCCACGCGAAGTTTGTCAGCTCAAAAGGGCTTTGAGAGCTATTGAGACTATCAAAAAGCAATGCGAGGCTACAGATAATCAGCCGTTAAAAGCGATTGCTGAGCAGTTGAACCCCTGCTCATCGATGAGCGAGAAAATAGAAAAGGAATTGTATCCTGAGCCACCGGTAGCTTTAATTAAAGGTTCGGTGGTTAACACTGGAGTAAACGAGGAGTTGGACAGGCTGCGCAAGATTGCGTTCGGTGGTAAAGGATATCTACTGGAAATACAAAAACGCGAAGCCGAACAAACCGGGATACCATCGCTTAAGGTTGCCTTTAATAATGTATTTGGATATTATTTGGAGGTAACACATGCACACCGGGATAAAGTACCTTCCGACTGGATACGCAAACAAACACTGGTAAATGCCGAGCGATATATTACGCCTGAGCTGAAGGACTACGAAGAACAGATATTGGGCGCCGAGGAAAAGATATTAGCGTTGGAAACGCAATTGTATAATGATTTGCTGTTTTCATTGACAGAATATATCAAACCCATACAGCTGAACGCACAATTGATAGCCAAGCTGGATGTGCTGCTCAATTTTGCCACCATCTCCATCAAAAACTATTATGTAAAGCCAGAGATAAACGAGGGGCGGATCATAGACATTAACGGTGGTCGTCACCCGGTGATTGAAAAACATTTGCCATTAGGTGAAGAATATATCACTAACGATGTGTACCTCGATAGCGAATCCCAACAGATCATCATTATTACCGGACCAAACATGGCAGGTAAATCGGCTTTGCTAAGGCAAACAGGGCTGATCGTATTGATGGCGCAAATGGGCTGTTTTGTTCCGGCCAAGCAGGTATCGATAGGTTTGGTCGATAAGATATTTACAAGGGTAGGGGCATCGGACAATCTGTCGTCGGGCGAATCAACCTTTATGGTGGAAATGAACGAAACGGCGAGCATCCTCAATAACCTGTCAGACCGTAGTTTGATATTGCTGGATGAAATAGGACGGGGTACTTCTACTTACGATGGTATCTCTATTGCATGGGCCATTGCAGAGTATTTGCATAACAACCCAACGGCACGGGCTAAAACTTTGTTTGCCACGCACTATCACGAACTCAATGAGTTAAGTAATTCGCATCCGCGCATTAAAAACTTCAACGTAACAGTAAAAGAAGTCGGTCACCAGGTGATTTTCCTGCGAAAGCTGGTTCCGGGTGGAAGTGAGCACAGCTTTGGTATTCACGTAGCCAAGCTGGCTGGTATGCCGCCAAAAGTATTGGCGCGCGCCAACGAGATACTAAAGAAACTCGAAAACGAACGCACGGGAGGCGAGCATATCAAAGAAAGTATCCGCAAAGTGCAGAAACAAGCTGTGCAAATGCAAATGTTCAGCATTGATGATCCTGTGCTGGTAAAAATTCGTGATACATTGAACAATCTGGATGTAAATACTTTAACACCTGTTGAGGCGCTAATGAAGTTGGATGAGATACAGCGGTTGATAAAAAGTTAGTCCGTAAGTCGGGAAGACCGCATAAGTCCGGAAGTTCAAGGGTAGTCCGATAAATCTTTTAATTCAGTCTTGAAATATTCGATTATATTAGTGGCTTAAACCTGTCACCATGGATGCACTTTATGTTATTCTGTTGATTGTGATCATTGTTTTGTTGATCTCTAATCAATCGAGTTTACGCAGAAAAATAGATAACCTGGAATTTCTGGTCAATAATCTTCAAGGCTTAATAAAAAAGCTTAGTGAATCAAGGCCTGTTGCTGACCAACCGAAGCCTACTGTAATTACCGAAACCAAACCGACCATAATTCCAGAAGCGCCCAAACCGGTTGTTGAGCCAGTCAAACCAACGCAGCCACAACCTGTCCCACCAGTGGTTGTAGAGCATCAGAAGGATGTAATAGCTGATCCGCTGGAAAGCTTGAGAAAGAGCCAGATCAAATCGCTTTATGATCAACAGGCAAAAATAGCGCCGGAACCGAGACCTTCGTTTTTTGAACAGCATCCCGATCTGGAGAAGTTTATCGGTGAAAACCTGGTAAACAAGATAGGTATAGCTATATTGGTGCTGGCTATTGGATTCTTTGTTAAATACGCCATTGATAATAATTGGGTTGGCCCGGCCGGTCGTGTGGCTATCGGCATTGTATGTGGTGGTATCCTGATTAGCATAGCGCATCGTTTACGCAAAAGCTACAAGGCGTTTAGTTCCGTTTTGGTGGGTGGTGGTTTAGCTGTATTCTATTTTACAATTACGCTGGCATTTCATCAGTTCCACCTGTTTGACCAAATCACTTCATTTATCATCCTGATTGTTGTTACCTGCTTTGCTGTGGCCTTGTCGTTACTTTACGACAGGCAGGAATTGGCCGTAATTGCCTTAGTGGGTGGTTTTTCAAGCCCATTTATGGTGAGCACCGGTACGGCTAATTACAATGCTTTGTTTATCTACCTTATCGTTCTTAATGCAGGTTTATTGATCATCGCCTACAATAAATCCTGGCGCGTATTGAATATTTCGTCATTTGGTCTTACGGTATTGGTTTTGACCGGCATTATTTACACGCTACCGGCAGGCGCCTATTTTATTTCTTTTATTTATATCACCGTCCTTTACCTGCTTTTCTTTTTTATCAATATTGCCAATAATATTAAAGAGAATAAGAAGTTTATTGCTTCTGATTTCACCATACTGCTTGCGAACGCAGGCTTATATTTTGGTACGGGCTTATACTTGCTGACCATGATGCACGACGAGCAATACCGCGGCTTGTTTTCAGCAAGCATAGGCGGACTTAATCTGTTGTTTTCATTTGTGTTGTTCAGGAGTAAAAAGGCGGAGATCAATATTCTCTATCTGCTCATCGGCATCACGCTCACTTTCATCTCAATTACTGCACCGATCCAACTACATGGACATTTTATAACCCTGTTCTGGGCTGCGGAATGCGTCATGATCTATTGGCTCTATATCAAATCAAAGATCAAATTGATGCAGATAGCGTCCACCATAATCTGGGGCGCTATGATATGCAGTTTGTGTATGGACTGGGTTAATCTTTATTCATCATCAAATGCCACATATAGTATTATTGCCAATAAAGGTTTTATAACAACACTCGCATCAGCTATCAGCTGCTTTTTATTCTCAGCTCTGGTATCAAAAACTGAAACTTCAATGCGTATGCTGCCGGCGAACGTGTTCAAGTTTGCCGGACTGATTCTGCTATTTGCCGCTGGTGCATTTGAGATCAATCACCAATTCCTGAACCGTTATCCGGGTACCGGGTTAAATATTTTATACCTGATGCTTTATTATCCGGCATTTGTGTACGTGTTTTGCCAGATTGCTGATCGTATGCCATCAATGGGTATTGACCGGCGTTTACTGGCACTGAAACTGGCAGGAACAGTGTTGGTGTACCTGCTGGTGATATCCGAGGCGTTTGATCTTCAATATGCTATGCTTATTCAGCATAAGGTTGACTCATTTCATTTTATTGTGCATTGGATATCTGCGGTGATAGTGGTACTAATTGTCTATAAGCTGATCATGATCTGCAAAACAGTCCTTCAGGATGTTCTGAAACCTATAAGCTGGGCTATTTCGGCTGCCATTGTTGTTTTCTTAAGTCTGGAGTTTAATTTGTTATCCAACGAGTTGTTTTACACTAATGGTAGCAGTTTTGATCATATTACGACGGTTTATACTAAAACCGCATTGCCTGTATTATGGGGATTATCGTCATTTGCATTGATGTGGCTGGGTATGCATTACAGGACAAGGGTTTTGCGTATTATATCGTTAACATTATTTAGTATTACGCTCATTAAGTTATTTGTATTCGATATTGAAAATATACCTGCAGCCGGAAAAATAGCCGCATTCTTTTGCCTGGGTGTGCTGCTGCTGATCATATCGTTTATGTATCAAAAGGTTAAAAACATAATTGCTGATGATAAGGACAAGTCAAATGATTAGAATAGCTTTTACTTTACTCTTAGCTTCAAGCATATTGCCAGCCTGGTCGCAGGGGGGCTATCACTATAGGGCTGATATTCAAAAGATTGATTCCAGCGGGGTTTATAAAGTAGAACTGAAACCCGAATTTCTGTCCAAAAGTACCAGCAAAGGATTATATGATATCCGTATGGTTGACGAAAGGGGAAAGTTCGTTGCCTACACTATCATCAGTAATCCGACGGATAAGCTTAAGCCGGCTTTTATAGACTTCCCGGAAGTAAAACAAAATTCGGATAACGATTCAGCTACTTATTACATTGCCGAAAATAAGGATAAGATCAAAATAAGCCAGTTATGGTTGAAGCTGAAAAATACAGCCGTAAACCGCCTTACAGACATATCTGGCAGCGATGATTTGCAGCATTGGTTTGCTATTAAAGAAAATATCCAGCTACAAGATGCAGGCGCGAACGAGAACGCCGACTATGAGCAGATGCTGAGCTTCCCGACAAGCGATTACCGTTATTTAAAAATAAGGATTAGCAATAAAAACAAAGATTTTGTAAAGATTACCAGGAGTGGAGTTTACCTCGATAATACTGCCGGGAATATCCATTATGTGCAATTACCCCCGATAAAGCTAACGAGCAAAACAGCCAATAAGCAAACAAGTTATTACGCTGATCTGGGCGGAAAATATGTTATAAATAGTCTTAAGATGGACATTTCTTCACCCCAATACTACACCCGGCACATCACTATTTACGACGAAGGAAATAAAACAGACGAGATGCTTTATGACGATAGTATATCGTCAGGCAGCCACAAGGAGGTATCTTTTTCAGCAAAGACGGATAAATTGCGTATCGATATTGCAAATGGCGATGATAATCCATTGGTTATTAAAAGTATTTCTGTTTTCCAATTACAGAATTTTGCAGTATCTTATCTTGAAAAAGAGCACACTTACTACGTGCTAACAGGTGATACAGCAGCCAATGAAGTGAGCTACGACCTGAGCTTTGTACACTCAAAGCCGTTGTCGGAATTTCCGGTTATTGCTCACTCCGCTGTTTATAAAAATCCGGCTTATGCTATGCCAAATGTCGGAAAGAAGAAGAGTTTCACTTTATTGCTTTGGGTGGCAATAGGCACTGTTCTGATATTACTTAGCCTGCTGACGTGGAAAATGGTGAAAGAGATCAGCGCGCGCCAAACAAGTGAGTGATTCGATATAGCTGAACAGAACTATCTACAAATCCGAAATCGACAATCCGAATTCCGAAATCCCAATGTGGATATGTTAGGAATCCCCGTAATTAACTTTTAAGCAATGTCTGTACTTTTAGTTCATGATTAAAAAATACAGCCTGTTATACCTTATTGCAGCAGCTTTAATCCTTTCATCTTGTCATTCTCGTCGCGCTGCGATGAAAGGGCGGCCGGGAGAAGTAGTCGCGCCGCGGCCATCTGTTGCCGAGAAATATTCAGCTATTATGGGAGTGGATGCCAATTCGATTCAAAATGGACGCCTGTATGCCTTTATTGATCAGTGGATGGGCACGCCATATCGTTTTGGCGGTTTAGATCATGATGGAATAGATTGCTCCGGGTTGTCATTCCTTTTGCAACAGCAGGTTTACGGCATTAATATACCAAGAACCACAAGCCAGCAGGTGGCCATTATAAAAAGGAAATATGAAGAAGATTTACAGGAAGGCGACCTGGTGTTTTTTGATTATGACGGCAAGAAATACAGCCATGTGGGTGTTTACCTTCAAAACGGGTACTATGTTCATGCCAGTTCAACCCGCGGAGTTACTATAACCAAACTGCATGATCCTTACACTTATAAATACTTTTCGCGGGGTGGATCGGTTGCAATTACAAGCGACGCAACCACAACATCAGACAGTAAGTAATATATAAAATTGTGTAGCTTTGCAGTGTTATGCCGGAAGAAAAAGAACGCTACGACTTTTGGACCAAATACAAGCGCTTTGCCACCACTGAAATCTTACTTTATGTAATAATGATAGTGGGTATTATACTTGGTATTATCATTTTTAGCTGATCACTTTTTGGCGAGCACCACATTATACTCGTCGGCATCCACTACCGATTGGAAAAAGTCGACCAAATCCTGATAGACGTCCTTGCTATAATTGCCATCCCTTAACTGCAATGTCCTGTGGTAAACCAGTTTGTTGTCATCTATGCTCATCGTCATGACGAAGCTCCCGAAAGGTTTATCAATATGTTTTTTTATCAGTTCTGATTCCAAACGATAGCCCTTAGGCAAGGTGTAGGTTATATCATCCTTCTCGGTATAACCCCGCTGTATGCAAACCGGATTAATTCGATTTATAGCCTGACGAAGCGGACGCGCACGGTCGATTGAATTAAGTGAGAAGTAAATTTTACCGTCATTAACTGCTCCATATTCTTTTGCGATCAGCTCAATATCCTCTATAGTGTTGGGTTGCTGACTCTTATCTTGTTTATATTCCAGCTTTTTGACCTCCATATTGTTTATGGGATAATATTTTTTGATCTCTTTAATGCGCTCGGTGGGGGCATCATCAATAATTTCTCCGCGATAGTTATAGGCTGTACCGCTGAAGATTGTTTCCATACTACCACTAAGCAGCCCTTCGTCGTTCAATACAAAACTTGCCTTGCGTTTCTCCAGATTATCATCAGCAGTATATTTAGGTGTATGCATCAATTTACCACCTTCTGGGGTAAATGCCAATACTGTGCGATCATCGGTAAAATCACCCAAAAAACCAAAGGGGATTTTTTGACTGGTGCATTCCAGCCAGGTAGTATCATTTTTAAATGGCAAGCAAAGAATAATATGATTGCCCTGAATGCTTGCGAAATCATTCATCAGGCTCAATTTTTCGTAAGGATTGCCATATACAACGCAATAATATGACTCGATGCCGCCAGCTTTTAATAGCGCTTTGGTGTAATTAACCAAAGCCTTACAATCGCCATATCCGTCTTTATCTACATCGGACGCGAGAAATGGCTGCCAACCGCCTATACCCACCTGTATACTTACATAGTGAGTTTTCTGCTGCATATATTCGTATATCTTTTTCGCCTTTAATTTCGGATCGGTAATGTTTTCGGTAAGCTGCTTAATAAATTGAATGGTTTGTTCAGGTAATTCTTCCCTGTTGGTTACCAGGTTGTCATTCATCCACTTACCCAACTGCTGCCAATTGCTGAAGGAGCCACTGAAGCTTTCATATGCAAATTTTTCCGGGGCGATCATTACGGTAGTTGTCAGATCCAGCTCATTTGGGCTGAATGCTTCATGCCTGATCGCTTTTAAATTACTAACGTGCCACGAATAGGTTTTTAA
Organism: Mucilaginibacter sp.; assembly: GCA_019235595.1. Taxonomy (GTDB): domain Bacteria; phylum Bacteroidota; class Bacteroidia; order Sphingobacteriales; family Sphingobacteriaceae; genus Mucilaginibacter. The sequence continues at coordinate 9,527 of JAFAKI010000205.1, forward strand.
ACCGTCCTTAGTGGTCGCTGTATTTACCGCATCCGAAAGATTGATCGCTTTGTGCCTGATTTTAAATCCCGGTTCACAGATAAAGGTGTATGTTCCTTTTTCAACAGCTATGCCCGGTTCCTGTTGAGGCTCCCAGTTATGAAAGAACATGGATTGCTTGGCTTTTATCTCGTATTCATATTCAATTGTGTAAGGATATTCGGTCATGGCCTTTCTGTAATGCTTAACACGATCATCCCGGAGTAAGGAAAAACCATCGCTTACAGCATAGTCATCAAAATCACTGCCTGATATTTTTTTAACTGGTTTACCATATTGGTTGTATATCTGTCCCTTAATATACCTTATTGAAGTTATTTTATCGTAGTATACATCCGGCGTTGCCTTTTCGTCGCCATTTTTATTGAGGACGGTGATCATCCGCTTTACATGGTATATGACGTTATCCGAATCTTTGACGTCTACCGTAGTTTCATCGTTGCGTACAACAGCGCTGGCATAGGGCAGCAAACTTTGGGGTATGCGCTCAGCGGCGTAATTGCTTTGCGCTTTGGATATGGTACAAAACAATAAACCGGCAACCAGCAGTAATCCTCTCTTTATCATTTCTTCTTAAAAACAAATTCGTTTTTTTGCGCCAGAATTATTTTGTTGTAAAGTTCTTTCAGGTAGGGATATTCCTCGGGGCCATATACCGACTTGTTAAACCTTGTATCATACGAGAAACTAAAGTTTTGATTGTCGCCATCAAAAGCCGTAAAGAAGCTACCGCCTTTATTGGGCATCGACACAGCCATAGGTTGCGGCGGATTGTCCAAAACATATTGTTGAGGAAGATGAATATTTACGATGTAGCGCTCGTCAGACGGCATTCCCCAGTCGACAGGGAAGTCACGTTCGGCTAGTTTAAACGGATTGACAGTTACCTGGTTCAATAAAAACGGGCTAAACGAGAGACGATCGTGGTTTAGATTATCGTAGATATTCATTTCCACTTCATAAGTTTCACCAACGGGTTTATCAAGGCTATCAATATTAACTATTTCAGATTTAACAATCCTTGTTTTACGCATTTTTTCGGCGATGTTTTCAACATACTCATTCACTGAATTGAACTTTTTTATTTCAATGCGTCTTAAATATCCGCTATAGCCTGATGAATAACGAGTAATAGTACCTTTCATTTTCCCATCATCCCGAAGGGTGAGGTCAAGCGCATAGGTTATATTTTCACGTTGTTTGGTATTCAGATCAATCCAGTAAGAAGGTTTATCGAGGCTGAAAACGCGGCCCTGGTCATTAAGACAGCGCATCGGTAACGTACCAAAGGGTAGCAATGGATCTGTGGCATCTACAAGATAGGTTTTATCGCCGATAGTTGCCCTGGCGATCACATAATTGAAATCGCCGATGTTTGGATAAAGTTTATTGATATTGCCATGTCGACGAGTAGACAGCAAAACGGCTTCGGTTTGTATACCCCCTGCATTTAAGGCTGTGACCAGTGCCAGGTTGATATCGCCGGCGTTTCCTTTATGGTCGATAAGCGCCTGACGGATACCATCATCGCTGCTAAAATCATCGATTTCATTCCATTTGATGCTGTTTTGAATATAGGCGTAAATAGCCTGCGCTTTTTCCAGGGGATCGGTTTTATTGACAATAACAGGCGCAATGCGGTCTTTCATTAAACTATTTCGTTTAAGCTGTCCGCCAAACCACCTCTCTGATTTTAGGTAATAATCAATATCTTTCCAGTCCTTTGTGTACTTTGTTTTTGCACCATTGGTAATATCGGTATACTCCTCCAATTCAAAATAGATAGCTGATATATAGTTCTTCTCCGCGGTCATATAATCTTCTGACTTGAACGCCGGAATATCGCTCATTCCCCATACAATATCGGAACAGTCAGCTGAACCGCTGCCAAAAGTGAAACACTTGCCCTCTAGGTTAGACGTATTTTTGGTAATTTTCAAATACCCCCTTAGTGAAGTATTGAAACTAAATACACCGGGGATATGTACCTCATATTCTGAACTGACCTTTGGTATCCGGTCCTGAAAATACCACGTATGAAGATTGTGAAAAAAAGGCGAAATCAACTTATAGCTCACCTCGATCACACAACCCCTCCTTAATGCCGGCATCGAAAATTTTAAGGTACTCCAATGCTTGCTGTCCCTCACGCGAAATACTTTTTTGGGATCAAGCTCGGCCTGTTGTAAATTTCCATTATCATCTTTATAATAGGTGGTGCCTTTTATATCCTCTACGTCCTCATATACCATTCCATCACTACTATATATTGGTATCTCAAAAGTGCCCTGTTGTTCAAATTCCTTAGAGTCAAAAAACTTAATTTTAGTATGGTGTTCAAAGGTAAGACGTATATTGTAGTCGTTTGTAAGAGCTATCCGCGATGTACCATATTCTTTCAAAACAACTGCATGGGCAGAGGTGTCTTTATCATATTTCATCATATCCAGGTCGGCACGATCTATCTGCCCATAGGCGAAATCTTGCGCGAATGATACGATGCTGGTGAAAAGTATTAAAGACAGCAATATGATTTTTTTCATAATTGTTACAAAAATTTAGGCATGTGTAAAATAAAGCTTTTAGCGTGAATATAAAAAGCCCGAAAAAATTTTACGTGTTAAATCTTTTTAAGACCTTTGCTTGCCTTGCTTTATAAGAAAAATGAAACTAAATCTAAAACGCCCTCTTGCATTCTTTGACCTGGAAGCTACCGGAACTAATGTTGGGATCGATCGTATTGTAGAAATATCTGTTATAAAACTTAATCCGGAAGAAGAAGAGGATGTTAAAACCTGGAGAATTAACCCTGGTATACCTATTCCACTTGAAACTTCGTTGGTACATGGGATATATGATGAAGATATAAAAGATGAGCCTGCTTTTAGTGTTGTAGCCGCAGAAATAGCCGAGTTTATTGGTGATAGCGACCTCGCAGGATATAATTCTAATAAATTCGATATCCCGATGCTGATGGAGGAGTTTTTACGCGCGGGAATACCTTTTGATATCGACAATAGATACTTCGTAGATGTTCAAAACATTTTTCATCAAATGGAACAACGCACACTAAAGGCGGCTTATTTGTTCTATTGCAATAAAGAGATTGTTAACGCACACTCGGCTGAAGCAGATACACGCGCAACTATGGAGGTTTTGCTTGCTCAAATAGAGAAATATAAAG
>JAFAKI010000111.1 GCA_019235595.1 Mucilaginibacter sp.
TTCATATCCGCTCCAAAGATACCTGTGGCAACTTTTTTATTTGTCAGTTTTTCGAGCTCTTTGATCATCTGCTCGTACATCGGTATCGCTTTGTCCGGACGGGCGGCGCGTGTAAAGCCGGGTCGGTTACCTTTTTTGGTAGAGGCAAATAAGGTAAACTGTGAGATGAGCAATATATCGCCATTCACATCAGCCAAGGCTTTATTCATCAGGCCATTTTCATCACTAAACACGCGCATCGAAGCAATTTTTTGTCCCAGCCATTGCAGATCGTCGTCGGTATCGGCGTCTTCAATACCTAATAGGACTAAAAAACCTAGTTTAATTTCTCCGGTGATTTTATTATCAACCGTACAGCTGGCTTGGGTAACACGTTGTAAAACTGCTCGCATATATTTATTAGAAAAAGTGGGAACAAGATAAACTAAAGTTGTAAATAAAATAAAGTAGGAATTTTTATATTTGGTAAATAGTTTATTTTAAAAAACCTATAAACCTAACTTTGTCCGCATGAAACTCCTGAAATCTAAAAATATAGTTTACGTTTTTTTGCTTATTCTGTGTTCAATTACTGCATGCAAGAAAAACGCGAATGAGGCACCTGAAGCTAAGGCAGATGTATATGTTGTTGGATATACCTTTAAAAACCATGAGTATGCTACCTGTTGGAAAAACGGTACGGAGATAATCTTGGACAGTGCTGATAATATCTATTCGAATGCCAATGCAATAGCGGTGAATAATAACGAGGTATATATAGCTATTTCTGGCTCATCTACCAGTAACTATTATACGGCAGGTTATTGGCACAATGGATCGATCACGAGAATCTCGAGCGACCCGTCGGGATTTGCCATTGCGAATGCTATTGCCGTTGATAACAATGACGTATATATTGCAGGTATAGGTTTGGATGGTGGCTGGCGGGCAGCCTATTACTGGAAAAATACAACCCCCTTCTTAATCTCAGGAGTTATTGATTATTCTGCTGGCAGTGCGGTTGCTGTAAGCGGTAACGACGTGTATATTGCGGGTTCCAATGCCAGCATAGTAACCTGCTGGAAAAATGGAGTGCCAACTAAAATTACAGACCTATCAATGGTTGCTTATGCAAACGGCATTGCGGTTAATGGCAATGATGTATACGTGGTAGGATATGTCTCTGGATATAATGGTGCTCCATCTAAGGCAACCTATTGGAAGAATGGTATTGCGACAAAGCTTGCAGATGCATCATCAGTGGCATCCGCAATCGTAATAAGCGGAGGTGATGTTTATATAGCGGGTAGTAGTACAACAAATAATGGAGAATTTGTAGCAACCTATTGGAAGAATGGAGTGCCTGTAAAATTAGGTGATGGGAATATCCCGTCAAATGCAACCTCCATTGCTGTCAATGGCTCGAATGTATATGTTGCAGGTCTTTTAGGCAAAAATGCAGCTTATTGGAAGAATGGAGTGCCGGTTATACTACACAATGACCAATCCGGCCTCGGTGCCAACTCATATGCTTTAGGTATTGCAGTTATACCACATTGAGTCGAAAAAAATTGATTACGCCCTCGTATCATTCCCATGATAAATGCTCAAATAACTTTCATAACGGGATAGTTCAATATCGCCTTCTTCAACCGCTTTAATGACCGCACAACCGGGCTCATTGATGTGACGGCAGCTATTAAAGCGGCATTGGTTTAAAAGGGCGCGCATTTCGGGGAAGAAATGGCTCAACTCGTTTTTTTCGATGTCGATCACACCCAACTCGCGGATGCCCGGGGTATCTATGATATAGCCGCCCTGTGGTAGCTCAAACATCTCGGCAAAGGTGGTGGTGTGAACGCCTTTGTCATGCCATTCGGATATTTCGGTAGTTCGCAATTTCAGATCGGGTACCAGGGCATTGATCAAACTCGATTTACCTACACCGGAGTGGCCGGAGAAGAGCGTCACCTTACCTTTTATTATAGCGGATACCCGATCTATATTAGTCCCCTTTAAAGAAGATACTTCATAACAGGGATAACCGATACGTTCATAAATAGCCTGGTAAGCAGCCAATATCTCAAGACCTTCATCACTGAACAAATCAAGTTTATTAAAAACCAGCGAAGCCGGAATATCATAAGCCTCTGCGGTTACCAGGAAACGGTCAATGAATCCCAGCGAGGTGCGCGGTGATGCCAAAGTAACGATCAACAATGCCTGATCAAGATTGGCGGCTATTATCTGTGCTTGCTTTGACAAGTTAACAGATTTGCGAATAATGTAATTTTTACGCGGATGAAGTTTTGTAATAACCCCGGTCCCTTGTTCGGGTTCCAACTCAAAATCAACATGGTCGCCCACGGCAATGGGGTTAGTTGTTTTAATTCCTTTGGTACGGAATATACCCTTAATACGGCAGTCGTACTTTTGCCCTTCTTGAGTTAATACCTGGTACCAGCTGCCGGTCGATTTGGTTATGAGTCCCTCCATTGCTGTGCAAATGTATCAAATTTCGCTCTGTGCCAAACAAATGCCTATATCGATTGCTTTATTAACAGTATCTTGAAAAAATCACCCTCCCTTTTTTTATTTAAGCAGGTAAATTCACACACCTAATTTAAAGTAAACCTTATATCTATATTAGAACATTCATTCTCTACAGATTTAATAGCTTATTTATGAGAACAAAATCTTTACTGCTTTCCATTTCGGTTGTTTTACTTACAACTTCTGCTTGTATAAAGGATTATAGCCCCGCCGCGCAAAAACATACACCTGTAGATATATATACTGCCGGCTTTACCACCGCCTCCAACGGCAACCTGGTTGCTACCTATTGGAAAAATGGTAAGGCAACAAAAGTTGGCGACAGCTCAGTTAATTCCGTTGCCTATTCAATAGCGGTAAGCGGCGGCGATGTATATATGGCAGGCTATACAAGAGCTATACCGGGTAATCAAACTGCCAGCTATTGGAAAAACGGTAACCTTATTAAATTAGGTGACGCAAATGCCGTTACACGTGCTTATAGTATAACAGTAAGTGCAGGCGATGTTTATGTGGCAGGTACAATAGGCAATATTGGACCTAAAGCAATGTATTGGAAAAATGGTGTTCCCATAGTATTGGGTGATAACTCATCGTTTTCAGGAGCGGATGCGATAGCCGTAAAAGGGAGCAACGTGTACGTTGCCGGTTACAGCAATAACAACTATGCTACCTTCTGGAAGAACGGAAAAGATACCGTATTGAACGCTAACGATATTGGAGACGCGGCAGATATCGCCTTATATGGCAATGATGTCTTTGTAACGGGCTTTGTGGGAAGCACAGGTGGGGCCATGTATTGGAAAAATGGCTTGCCCGTGTCTCTGCCGGAGGATGGTGCACCGCTGGTTGCGAACTCAATCGTAGTAAACAACACCGGTTTATATATAGGCGGTAATAATAATGGACAATATGGGGTTTACTGGAGGAATGGCGTGTTGAACAAACTGGCGCCAGGTACCCTGGTTTATGACATAGCTGCGGATGAATATGATATTTACCTGGCAGGAGCGGATGCTGATGCCAGTACCGGCGCAAACGACGCAGTTTATTGGAAGAATGGCAAAGAGATTAAACTATCAAAAAATGCTGAGGCACATAGTATAGCTGTTGTTCCGAAATGATGATAGTTCTCAAAAATTAAGCAAATACTATTTGCATATTCAAAAAATATCTACTTACTTTACAGACATTACAGAAATGATGATTAACCGCACCATAATTACAACAACAACTACCACCGGGATGATTTCCGGAGGAAGATAATCTTGTGGTGTAAAAACATAAAAAGAAACAACAGCAAGCCTTCCTCCGAAACGAGGGAGGCTTTTTTACTTTATTACAATGAAGATTTTAAAATTCGGAGGCACTTCAGTTGGTTCGGCGCAAAGCATCAGCACCGTCATCGACATATTGAAAAAGGAATACGAAGCAGGCGACCGACCGGTAGCGGTTTTATCTGCTATGGGCGGCGTAACCAATTTACTTTCGGCAATGGCCGAAAAAGCATCGCGAGGTGAAGACTTCACTGCTCAACTGGCAGAGTTGGAAACACGTCACTACGATATGGTCCGCACCTTGCTAAGTGTGCAGAATCAAAACCCGGCCTACACCAGGTTGAAAATCAACTTCAACCACCTGGAAGAATTGTTGCAAGGCGTATCTACCTTGCGCGAGCTCACCGCAAAAACCCGCGACCTGATTTTAAGTTATGGCGAACGCTGCTCTACGCTGATGATCAGCAAAATGGCTGCGCAATATTTCCCCGAAGCTTTGTTTGTTGACGCATCCGAACTGATCAAAACCGACAGCGATTTCGGTCACGCCAAAGTGAACATGGAATTAACCGAATTGCTGATCAAAGGTTTTGTTCAGGAAAATCCGGGTAAGATGTTATTTGTGACAGGGTTTATAGCCTCTAACGAAGCCGGACAAATTACCACCCTTGGCCGTGGCGGGAGCGATTATACCGCAGCCATATTTGGAGCCGCTTTAAACGCTTCCGAAATACAGATCTGGACTGACGTTAACGGGATGATGACCGCCGACCCACGCATGGTGAAGAAGGCCTTTTCATTACCCGAATTGACTTACACCGAAGCCATGGAGCTTTCGTACTTTGGGGCAAAGGTGATCTATCCACCCACTATGATCCCGGCATTTTTAAAGAAGATACCGATCATTATAAAAAATACTTTCGAGGTGGATTTTGAAGGGACGGTTATTCAGCACTATTGTAAAGCATCGTCGCTACCTATTAAAGGGATATCATCAATAGGCGAAATCAGTATTATTAATGTTCAGGGTAGCGGTATGGTGGGCAAATCGGGTTTCAG
>JAFAKI010000139.1 GCA_019235595.1 Mucilaginibacter sp.
TTTCTCCACCAATTGATCGCCGGGATTAACATCGCCGTGTATGGCTATTGCATCATTGCTTTCAAGTCCTTTCCGCACGTCAACCCATTCGGCACGATTATTAACGACCCTGATTACAAATACCCTTTCGGTAGATGTTACCACAGCGGTCTTCGGAACAATCAAGGCGTCATCCCTTGAGGGCAGCGGAACATTCACATCGGCATACATATTGGGTAGTAATTTATTGTCTTTATTGATAACATCCACTTCCAGCCGCTCAGAACGCAATTTCTGATCCAGGGCTCCGGCAAGACGTTTTACCTGCCCGGTAAATTTCTCGCCCTGCAAAGCCTTTACAGAAAATGACACTTCTGTCTTATCATTCAAACCATTGGTATAGTTCTCGGGCAAGGATATCACCAAACGCAGGCGTTTATGATCTTCAATAACAAACAAAGGCTGGTTTGCACCACCGCCTGCAGGGCCAACGTAAGTACCCAAATTGATATTACGAACGGTAACCACACCATCAAATGGTGCGCGTATTTGTAAATAATCCAAGTTAGCAGTTATTACCTTATAGGCTGATTTAGCAGCTTCAACATTAGCTGAATCCGAACGCATTTTAGCTTGCGCCTGTTCAAGATCATTCAAAGACACCGTACCTGGTGTTTTGCTGGTGCTGTATAGCCTATCATAAGTTGCCTTACTGGCAAATAATATGGCTTTGTTTTGTTGTATTCTGGATTTTGCTTCTTCCAATTGTGAATTAATCTCTGGTGCTTCCAAAGTAGCCAGTAATTGTCCTTTGTGCACTTGCGAACCGATATCCACCAAAAGCGTTTTTACATAACTGTTGATCTTGGCATAAAGATCGACCTGTAAAAACGGTTGCAGTTCGCCCGGAACAGTGATACTTGAGCTTAACTTGCCTTTTGCGGCAGCTATCAATACCACGCTTGGCGTATCCAGCGCGTTCTCCGCTTCAACGGTTTGCTGCTGCTCTTCTTTTTCTTTTTTGTTTGGGCCGCAAGAGCTTAAAAGGCCCATACCTGCCACGAGGCAGGCTAGAATAATGAGTGATTTATTTCGTAGGGTTTTCATGATGTTGCAAAGGGACATAGAATTTACTTTCTTTATCTTCAGGGTCTAATGATACGGATTGGGTAGTAGCGTTGCCTTGTACCCAGGCAAACACCAGCGGTAATACGATCAGGGCGGCAAAAGTAGAAGCAAGCAAACCGCCGATCACAGCGCGGCCAAGCGGAGAGGTTTGATCGCCACCCTCACCTAAACCTGATGCCATCGGGAGCATACCCACCACCATCGCCAAACTGGTCATCAAAATTGGTCTGATACGCAAAGCTACAGCTTCACGTGCCGATTTTAATGCGTCGCCATTATGTTTTCGCAATTCTTCCGCATTGGTTACCAATAATACTGCGTTGGAGATAGATACCCCCACCGACATGATCATACCCATATAGGATTGCAGGTTCAGCGTAGCGCCGGTTATCTTCACTAAAAATAGGGCACCACCTATTACCGCCGGCACCGTACACAATACCACCAGCGATACTTTGAACGACTGGAAATTAGCGGCCAGCATCATGAATATTACCAGAATAGCCACTATCAAGCCTGACTGCAAGCTATCCAGGGTCTCGGTCAGCGTTTGTGCAAGACCGCGCAGTTCAACTGTCAGGCCCCGGGGCGGTTTTCCTAAAGCATCCAGTGCTTTGTGTACATCGTTTGTTGCGGTACCCAAATCTTTCTTATTAATATTAGCTGTTACGGAAAGCGTAGGCACAGCACCGATGTCGTCATTTTCTCCATTGGTGGTGTCTACCTTAACTTCGGCCACATCACCTAAAACAGGCCTGGCCTGATTAGCGACCACCGGTATTGCCCGTATATCATTCAGGCTCGACATTTTGTATTCAGGTACCTCAACCTGCACCAGGTAGCTCAACCCTACCCTTTCGTCTATCCAGTTATTCTTCTCTGTAAAGCGGGATGACGAAGTAGAAGCAGTTAACGTACGCGATATATCATTTACACTCACACCCAATTCAGCCGCACGAACACGGTCGATATTGATATTGATAGCTGGGTATTTGTACGATTGTGCTATCTGTACATCACGCAGATAAGGGACAGACTGTAACTGTTTTACCACCTTTAAGGCATATTGCTGATTCTGCTTTTTATTTTTCCCGGTTAGGGCCACCTCAATTGGTGTAGGTGATCCCTGGCTCAGGATTTTATCTGTTAACTCTATCGGTT
>JAFAKI010000215.1 GCA_019235595.1 Mucilaginibacter sp.
TTGGGGCATGATGCTCGTTGTAAAGCGAAAGTGGAAAAAGAAGGGAAATCTAAATTGTATATTGATTACATCCGGATGCTCTGCAATATGGTGATAAGCATGGGAAAAAAGCCGGTGCTTTGGGCCGATATTGCACTTAAATATCCAGAAGCCATCAACCTGCTGCCAAAAGGTACTGTACTTGTCGATTGGAACTACGGCTGGAGTATGAACAATTTTGGCGACCATCAAAAGCTGACGGAAAGCGGTTATGAAATATGGGGAGCGCCCGCATTGCGGTCACACCCTGATAATTATTTTCTCACCCAGTGGGAAAAGCATTTTAACAATATCCGCAATTTTGTTCCTGTTTCGCGAAATTTGGGCTATAAGGGAATCGTAATGACGTCCTGGTCTACTTCGGGCGCTTATTCCTCTGTTTGGGAAACGGATGAGAATCCCGTCGATCTGTATGCGATCAGGCATGTATATCCTATCAGCGGATTTAATATTTTATTGGCCGCTTATGCGCAAAGTATAAAATCAATTCAACCACTTGATATTAACGTTTTCATAACGGATTATTGCAAAAAGCAATATGGCTTAGATAATCAACAGGCCAACGAGTTCTGGCAGGCGTTAAAAACAGCGCCATACGAGGTAAAACAAGGAGAGGTGGTCTCATCTAAACCAATTACGACAAAGCAATTGCTGGATAGCACTTTGAATGCTGCAAAAACATTATATGCCCTTAAACCAACCAAAAATCTGCAGGAGTTTGAACAATATCGCCTAATGACCGATATACGGATTCATTATTTGCGATACGAAGAAATAGAAAAGGAAGTCAATTTACCATCGGTCAGTCCGCAAAACGCCTCAATAATACTAGCCAAACTGAAAGAACTGATAGTAACAGGTGATCAGTTGGATAAACGTTTCATTGCTCTGAATAAAGATTATCTCTACCCGGCTGAGCTGGCCCAGGAAAATGAATTGCGGGATGCTAAAGTTCGCCTGTTATACAATCGTCTGTCACGTAAAAGATAAATTATGATGCTGAAGATATTTAACGGGCAAGTTATTACTCCCAATGGCATTGTAAAGAATGGATGCGTGTTGATTGATGATGGAAAGATTATTGAAGTGAGCAATTCAAATATCGATGCACCCAATGCTGCTGAACTGGATGCTAAAGGCCAATATATTTCGCCGGGCTTTATCGATGTCCATATTCATGGTGGTGGTGGGTATGATTTTATGGATAATACTGTCGAAGCCTTTCTTGGTGTAGCTGAACTTCATGTAAAACATGGCACCACGGCTATGCTACCAACTACCCTGAGTTGTGAGAAAGCTGATCTGCTGGAAACGCTCAGAATCTATGAAGAAGCGAATAGGCTTAATACAAAAGGGGCTCAGTTTATCGGCATACATATCGAGGGACCTTATTTTGCGATGAATCAGCGCGGTGCCCAGGATCCGCGTTATATCCGCGAACCTGATCCATCAGCGTACAGGGAGATATTATCCGCATCAAAATCTGTCAAAAGGTGGAGTGCCGCGCCAGAATTAAAGGGTGCCATAGAGTTCGGTAAATACATGGTAACACATAATGTTTTGCCTGCTATTGCTCATACCGATGCCATTTATGAAGATGTGATCGAAGCCTTTAATAACGGCTATACTTTAGCTACCCATTTTTATTCGGCGATGTCGGGCGTAACGCGAAGGGACGCATTTCGTTATGCCGGGGTAATTGAAAGCGCCTATCTGATCGATGGGATGGATGTGGAGATCATTGCAGATGGTGTGCATCTGCCCAAACCTCTATTGCAACTGATCTATAAGATAAAAGGGTCTTACAGAACAGCTCTTATTACCGATGCAATGCGGGCAGCAGGTATGCCACCGGGCGAAAGTATTTTAGGCAGCAAAAAGGACGGCACAAGAGTGATTGTGGAAGACGGCGTGGCCAAAATGCCCGACCGAAACTCATTTGCAGGGAGCGTGGCTACTTTTGACCGTTTGGTGCAAACGATGGTGCAAATTGCAGGTATCCCTCTAGTTGAGGCGGTGCGCATGGCATCAGAAACCCCCGCGAGAATTATGAAAATTGAAAAAAAAGGCGCACTTAAAAAAGGAAATGATGCAGACATTGTAATATTTGATGAAAATGTTCATATTGCCGCCGCCATTATAAGTGGTGAAATAGTTCATACGCATACATGATAAAGGAATTAAAGATTGACGATTTACAGGTAAAAGTATATCAGGACAGAGAAAAAATGGGAGAGGCGGCAGCCTCGGCAGTGGGTAAGCAAATCGTTAAACTATTAAGCCAACAGGAATTTGTTAATGTTGTTTTTGCCTCGGCGCCCTCACAAAACGAATTTTTAGCAGCGTTAATAAAACAAACGGGGATTGATTGGAAACGTGTAAACGCCTTTCATGTGGATGAATATATTGGCCTGCCGGAAAATTCCCCTCAAAAATTCAGCTCTTTTTTAGATAGGAAAATATTCAAGCATTTGCCGTTCCATGCATTGAATTATATCAACGGGATTGCTCCCGATTCTTTTGGTGAATGCGGAAGATATGCCGAACTATTGCACGAATATCCATCTGATATTGTTTGCCTGGGTATTGGTGAAAACGGACATCTTGCTTTTAATGATCCTCACGTTGCTGACCTGAATGACCCGGTACGGGTAAAAATTGTCGATCTGGACTTTGAGTGCAGGCGCCAACAGGTGACAGATGGCACTTTCGATAATTTAAACAGCGTTCCAAAGCTCGCTATCACATTGACTATTCCTGCCTTAATGGCTGCAAAACATATTTATTGTATAGTTCCGGGGAGAAATAAGACCATTGCAGTTTACAATACGCTATATAAGAAAGTAACGGCACAATGCCCTGCTTCGGTGTTGCGTACCCATCCCGACGCCGTTTTATTTTTGGATGAGGATAGCGCCGCATTGATAAAATCTTAAATTTGAGATCATAACCAACCCGTTATGATCTCAAAAAATAATCTGTCACTTAGTCGGGGCAATCAAAGTCGGAGAAAGTTTATCTATAATGCTGCCACCGCCATGGGCGCCGGTATGGTATTGTCATTGCCATTGATCAGCCATGCGGCTAAACTTACTGAAAAGCCTCAAAGTTATACCGTAAAGCAGATCATAGATCTGTTTATGAAACAGGTTCCCGGCGCACCATTTCCAAATACGGTGGATACCTTAAAGTCTGGAAGTATGGATACTGTTGTGACAGGTATTGTGACCACCATGTTCGCCACCATCGATGTCATTCGTAAAACGATCGACCTTGGTGCTAATTTCATTATCGTTCATGAGCCAACTTTTTATAACCATCTGGATGCCACGGAATGGATAAAAGACGATGATGTGTTGCAATACAAAATAGACCTGCTAAATAAGCACGATATTGCAATCTGGCGCAATCATGACACCATTCATCAGCTAAAACCGGATGGTGTTACCAAAGGTGTTTTAGAGCAACTGGAATGGCAACAATATGCCGGAAAGGATATACCGAATATACTGACTTTCCCACCAACTTCTTTGAAGGACCTGATTACTCACGCGAAAGATAAATTGCATATCGAAAAAGTCCGTTTTATCGGCGACCCCAATCAGAGTTGTACAAAAGTCTTATTTATACCTGGCGCCGCAGGTGGTACCCGGCAAATACAAAGCATAGGTAAAGTAAAACCAGATGTGCTATTCTGCGGAGAAATAGCCGAATGGGAAACCGCAGAATATGTTCGCGATGCCCGGGCCAAGGGCGATAATATCTCATTGGTTGTTTTAGGTCACATTGCCAGTGAGGAGCCTGGTTCAGCATTTATGTTTCAATGGCTTAGGGACAATGTACCATCGGTAAAGGCAACGCATATTTATTGCGAGAATTCATTGACGTTTATGTAAAAATCGTTAGCTGTTAGTCACCCCATCTGATGGTCAAATGCGACAAAATCATATTTGCCAGATATTTGGTTTGAAAACTTTGGCATAGGGGTGTTTGGGAATGTTTTAGCCAGTTTTTGAGTTATTTGTCATTTTGTCAGTCAGTTGTCAGTCGATTTTAAGCGACATATTGGCATAAAACTCTCCATTTTTTACATGTATGACAAATTGTCAAAAATTTTATTTGGTGAGAATTTTAGAGTGAGATTGGGTATCCAGAATCTTTTTTTGACAAAAAGATGTCACGAAATACGATTTTGACCCAAAAAACATCCCATCTTGTACATTTCCAGACGGTTTTTGCCTCGAAATCTGACATCGCTCTCCAAAACTACTGCGGTTTTTAAAGTTATCGGTGATTTTTTTAAAAATGAAATTTATTGTTTTCTACCGGCCAATATTTTTTATTACTGAATTTTTATCACGAGAAATTTTTCATAAACCCTACAAGTTTTAAAATGATTTTTTCTTTTTAATAAAATCAACTTTTCCCCATTTTTTAGCCAAAAAAATATTTTTAAACGTGGCATATTTTTCGACGTGATCTGGTTAGAAGAATACGATTGTTCTGTTCAACCTGAACCCTGAATTGCAAAATTGAGGTGTAGACGTAAGACGGTTTTATTTTTCTGAAAGCTATTTAATTATTTAATAATCAATAAATAAAACAAACGTCATGATCACTGTATTAGAAGTTGCTCTGTTGTTAGCTATTATTATAGTACCTCTTACTCCCGCAAAAAGCAGAGTAAAATAATTTTGTACTATACGTAAGTTTCAAAATAAAAGGGACGGCAAACTATGCCGCCCCTTTTATTTTGACCTGTTTTGATACCTTAGTCCATTATGGTATTTGGGCTATTTTCTTTATTATTTTGCACTAAAGCAAATAAATTTGAAAAAAGATTAGCGATTCTGCAATGTTTTTACGAATTTGCACCTCTGTTTTCGAAGATTATAAAACTAATTTCAAATACTTAATAAAATGAGCACTAGTCCAAGTACCCTGTTTGATAAAGTGTGGGACTCACATGTGGTGAGGAAGATTGAGGATGGCCCGGACGTATTATTTATCGACAGGCACTTTATTCACGAAGTGACAAGCCCGGTGGCTTTCCTCGGATTAAAGACCAGGGGCATTTCTGTAATGTACCCAAACAGAACATTCGCAACAGCTGACCACAACACACCTACTATTAACCAGCATTTACCCGTTCAGGACCCTCTTTCTGCCAACCAATTGAAAGCCCTGGAAGAAAACACAGCTAAATACGGTATATCACACTGGGGACTGAATAATCCGAAGAACGGTATTGTACACGTTGTTGGGCCAGAAAATGGAATCACGCTTCCGGGTATGACCATCGTTTGCGGCGACTCGCACACCTCAACCCACGGTGCCTTTGGTGCTATCGCCTTTGGTATCGGTACTTCTGAGGTGGAGATGGTGCTTTCTTCGCAATGCGTTATGCAGCCAAAGCCTAAAAAGTTGCGCATTACCATTAATGGCAAACTGGGTAAAGGTGTTACTCCTAAAGATGTTCCATTGTATATCCTTTCGCAAATAACTGCCAGCGGTGCTACCGGCTATTTTATAGAATTTGCCGGTGAGGTATTTGAAAACATGAGTATGGAAGGCCGTATGACCGTTTGTAACCTCTCTATCGAAATGGGTGCACGCGGCGGCATGGTTGCTCCTGACGAAACCACATTTGCTTACTTAAAGGGCAGAGAGCTTGCTCCAAAAGGCGAAGCATGGGATAAAGCGGTAGCTTACTGGAATACCTTAAAAACTGATGCGGATGCTAAATTCGATCTGGAACTGACTTATCATGCCGATAATATCGAACCACAGATCACCTACGGTACCAACCCTGGTTTAGGAACCGGCATTACACACCATATCCCTTTTGCTAAAGAGGTGAAAGACGGTGAAGCATCTTATAAAAAATCATTGGATTATATGGGTT
>JAFAKI010000424.1 GCA_019235595.1 Mucilaginibacter sp.
TTAGCATCAAGAGCTGCAAAAAGGTTGGAGTTTGGAAAACAACGCCTTTTTTTGTGGCTGACATTTGCACTGGGCATACTGTTCTGCGCTATACAATTTGATGGCTGGTATATTCTGACTAACAAAATGGGAATCTATTTTGTGAACCCGAATGCAGCCCGTTCTTTTATTTACATACTGACCGGTGTGCATATCTTGCACATTTTTGCTGGCCTGATGTTCCTGTTAGGAGCATTGATAACAAGTTATCGCAATAAGCCACAGGCAATAAACTTATACCGAATGGAAATATCCTCAATATTTTGGCATTTTCTTGATATTATATGGATATATCTATATGTTTTTTTACTTTTGAACCAACATTAATAACCCAACAATTAAGTACAAATGAGTACAACTGTATCACAAATAGACGAAGTTAAAACAACGCCCTGGGCGGGTGGCAGATCGCCGTTCGCGGTAGAGTATGGTAAAATGATGATGTGGTTTTTCCTCCTGTCGGATGCGTTTACCTTTTCATCATTATTGATCTCATACGGGGCGTTACGTTTCAGTTCAAATGCTTGGCCTGCACCAGACCTGGTGTTCCAATCAGTACCGGGAATGATAGAACATGGCGCACCATTGGTATTTGTGGGTTTAATGACCTTTATCCTGATCATGAGCTCTGTTACCATGGTATTGGCAGTTGAAGCCGGCCATCGTAACGCTAAAAAAGAAGTGGTAGGATGGATGATCGGAACCATTATCGGTGGGTTAATGTTCCTGGGATGCCAGGCGCTGGAATGGTCCCACTTACATAGCGAAGGCTTTTGGTGGGGGGCAATACCGAATATGGAAACGTTAAAAGAACTTTTCCACGGTGCTCCGTCTACTACTTATGCGCATCAATTTGCAAACCTATTCTTTACCATAACGGGTTTCCACGGTTTCCACGTATTTAGCGGTGTGGTTATCAATATCATTATCACTATAAACGTTTTAATGGGTACCTATGAGAAACGCGGCAGTTATCTGATGGTGGAGAAAGTTGGCCTTTACTGGCACTTTGTAGACCTGGTTTGGGTATTCGTATTTACTTTCTTTTACTTAGTTTAAAAAATTATTGTATGTCATCAGAAACTATCCATACAGAACATCATGATGAGCATGCCGAGCATGACACCATGACCAAAAAGAGAATTTGGAATGTATTTTTCATCTTATTGGGCATAACAGTAGTTGAGTTCATTATTGCGCTGTGGTTGGTGCCTGCGGGTCACGTTAAAGTTACCCTGGCAAACCCAATTTATATTGTGCTTACTTTGTGTAAGGCATTCTTTATCGTGGCTTATTTTATGCACTTAAAATTCGAAAGAATTGGTTTAGTGTTTGCAATTATAGTCCCTGTTTTGTTTATCATCGGCTTAATCCTGGTGCTTACAAATGAAAGCCACCACTGGATTGATCTGAGGTCATTTTAATGGGTAAATTAAGCTTAATAAAAAAAATATTAATCCTGGTATTGATCTTAGCTTTACCGGGATTTTTATATTATTTACTAACCGTAAAAGGTAAAAACCGCTATCATAAGCTGGCAAAATTCGGTCCGAAAGAGATAGCGAAAACAACTCATCGTGTTAGAGGGAAGGATATTCCGGATACCATTTACCATACTGTAAATGATTTTAAACTGACCGACCAGTATGGAAACCCGGCATCGCTTAAAAACTTCGACGGGAAGATATTTATAGCGAATTTCTTTTATACCCATTGCCCCAATATTTGCACGGTAATGAATGCCAATATGGACAGCTTGTCGAGGGCCTGGGCGAAAAACAAGATGGTATATTTTGCCTCAATAACAGTTGATCCGGATAGGGACACGGCGCCGGTGTTAAAGGAATACGCAAAGAAATTCCCGGGATCGGCTAAATGGTTTTTCATGACAGGTGATACCAGTACAATCTATCCGTTAGCACGCAATGGCTTTTTGGTGAATGCGTTAAAAGTGGATAAGGACAATTTCATCTATTCGGATAAGTTGATGCTGATTGATTCGCATAAAAGAATAAGGGGTTATTATGCCGGGGCGTCGATGCCTGATGTGCTCCGCCTGAATGATGAGATCAAAGTGCTTATCTCAGAAGAATTGATGGAGAAAGACAAACCTCTGTACTAATTAGTGAATTAGCGAGTTAGTGAATTAATGATTGAATTTCAGTTATGCAATCTTTATTCTCCAAACTCCAACTATATTAATGACTGAATTATTGAGTTAGTAGATTATTGGTTTGCGCTTTGTCGATTAATCATTCACTAATTCACTAATTCACTAACTCAATAATTAAGATGACTGATAAATTCATATTCCGTTTCGTTGCAGCCGTATCTGTATTTGTGTTTTTGGTTGTGCTTATTTTAAACCGGCATCTGATACCCGCTCCGGCAACAATGCCGACATTCATTGTTTATCTGCCTAAGCTAAACGCTATATTGAATGGCACATGCAGTATTTTGCTGCTCACCTCTTTGTACTTTATCAAACAGGGTAACATTACTGTGCATAAGAAAATCAATATTCTCACTTTTTGCTTGTCGTCGCTTTTCCTTGTTTCCTATATCCTGTTTCATTATTTAAACCCAGAAACCAGGTTTGGCGACCTGAATGGTGACGGTATTTTATCGCCTGAAGAAAAAGCTGCTGTAGGAAATATCAGGTATGTCTATTATGTAATCCTAACTTCACACATTATTCTGGCTGCTGGTGTGTTGCCATTGATATTATTAAGCTTTTATCGTGGTTTACAGATGCAGGTAGAGAAACACAAAAAGCTGGTAAGATGGACCTTCCCGATCTGGTTATATGTAACGGTTACCGGTGTGATCGTTTACTTTATGATAGCTCCATATTATCCTTTTAGATAATGGTCATCGATCCGGCAAAACAATCAGAATTCTGTAACGTTGTTATTTAAATTCGAAATTGTCAATCCGACATTCGACATTTTATATTTATTTTTGCATTAATGAAAAGCATTAGAATTTTCCTGGTTTCAGTTGCTTTTAGCCTGATGATTTTAGGCTCTGTTGGCGTTAAGGCTCAGTGCGCAATGTGTACTACTGCGGTAGAATCAAACAATAAAAGCGGAAGCAATGCTACTCACGGGCTTAATAATGGTATTGTTTATTTGTTGGCCGCGCCTTACCTGGCGGTAGCCATTGTGGGCTACATCTGGTATAAAAAATACCGCCGCAAAAACATTAATTTGGACGTTCCGCGCGAGAAATTAAATTTGAACTAAGACCTGCCCGTCTTTTTGCTTTCGCGAATAAATTTCAGATATTCACGTCTGATTCTTTTATCATTCTATCATCCCGAATAAGTCGTTTTAATCTATGAGGATCAATCCTGAAACGTTCGATTTTTTAAAAAATCTTGAAGAAAATAATAACCGCGAATGGTTTCAGTCCCATAAAGGTGAACACGACAAAGCCCGCGAAAATGTGATTGAATTTACAGCTGAGTTGTTAAAACAACTACATAAAGTTGATCCATTGGTAAATGCCGAAGCTGACCCTAAAAAATGTGTCATGAGGATTTATCGGGATATCCGTTTCAGAAAAGACAAGACCCCATACAAAAACAATTTCGGTGTAAGCTTACCTACAATGAGCTCGAAACCAGGGGGAGTGGAGTATTATTTTCACATACAACCTGGCAACGCTATGATTGCAGGCGGATATTGGATGCCGGAAGGCGATCTTTTGAAGAAAATACGCCAGGAAATAGATTACAACGCTGCTGATTTGAAGAAGATCATTGACGACCCTGAGTTTAGAAAAATGTTCGGGAATTTCCGTGATCAGGAGCAGCTAAAGACCGCACCGCAGGGATATGCTGCCGATAATGAAAATATCGACTTGTTGCGGCTGAAAAGTTTTATTGTGATGCACAGCGTAACCGACAAATTTTTGATGAGGGACGATGCACCGGAACGACTAGCAGATATAGGCGCTAAAATATATCCGCTTAATGTATTTTTAAGAAATGCACTTGCTTAACTCTTTATAACCATTCACACCATGAAGATCAAATATTATTTATTGGCCCTTATTGTATGCGCAACCTTGCATTCCTGCGTATCAATGAAAAAATATAAAATGGCAGTGGGGCAGCGCGACTCGCTTCAAAACCGTACAACCAGTTTAGAGGCGCAGCTTTCAAGTCTGCAGGCAGATACCATGCACCTGCACCACCAATTAGCCGAATTGCAAGGTAATTATAACAGCCTGACCAGCAATTACAATAAATTAAATGACAATTATAGCAGCAGTTCAAATAAGGTTACAGAACTCTCTAGCGACTTGAAAAAAAGAGAAGCGCGCCTGAAAGAGGTAGAGGAAGCCTTAAAGAAACGTGATGCTGCCACCAACGCGCTGAAAGAAAAACTGCAACAAGCTCTATTGGGATTCCAGAACAGTGGATTGAGTGTAGATATCAGGGACGGAAAGGTATATGTTTCGTTAGCAGATAAATTGCTATTCCCTTCAGGAAGTATCATCATAGATGAGCATGGTAAACAGGCCCTGAACCAATTGGCTGACGTGCTGAATAAAGAAACCGATATCAATATTGCTGTAGAAGGCCATACTGATAGCAAAAAGGTGATTAACCTTGGACAGATAAAGGATAACTGGGATTTGAGTGTACTGCGCGCCACTTCGGTAACCCGTTACCTGACCGAAGTAGAAAAAATCGATCCGATAAGATTGACTGCTACCGGCAAAAGCCAGTATCAGCCAGTTGACCCCGGTACTACACCGGATGCTTTAGCCAAAAACAGGCGCATAGAGATTGTACTATCGCCAAAACTGGATGAGATTTATAATCTGATTAAACAATAACACTGAGCCCCTGAACAAGGGGCTTTCTTTTTTGTTAGCCTATCAATCATGAAAACATACGCTATCTTATCAGACGTACATGGGAACTCGCTCGCGTTTAATGCTGTTCTGAAAGACATTAAATTACGTGGAATAGAGACCGTGATCAACCTGGGTGACCATTTTTTTGGAGCATTGGAACCTGAGGTTGTTGCAGGGATGCTGCGCGGAAACAAAATGCTTTGCATAAGCGGTAATACCGACCGGGAGATTTTGCAGGCAATTGATAGTGATTTTACCAAGGATGGTATGGATAGGGTGAAGGCTGATCTGTCTGAACAGAGTATTGCCTGGCTGCGCAGTTTGCCACAGACTTCTACTTGTGATGATTTGTTTTTTGTTTGCCATGGCACACCCGAAAGCGATGACGAATATCTTTTAGAAAAAGTAACGCAGCATGGCGTATTTGTTTATAACGATGAGGAGCTTATAACCAAAACGGGTCATATTAAAGAACGCATCATCCTTTGCGGGCACTCGCATGTGAACCGGGTGATCTACTTGTCAAACAATAAAATTATACTGAATCCGGGAAGTGTTGGGTTGCCGGCTTATCTGGGTACAGGTGCGCACCGCTTCGCTATGGAGTCTATGACCCCGCACGCCAAATATGCAATTGTAACAGTCGATGGTGATAATATCAGCATAGAGCAAGTGCTGTGCGCCTACGATTGGCACAAGGCCTCAGAAGCCGCCCGCAAAAACGGTAACGAAAAATGGGCGCAGTTTTTATTGCAGGGAAGAATGCCGAAGGAACTTCGTATTGATTAGTCCGGAAGTCCGCAGAAGTCGGAAAGTCCGGAAGAAGGGGAAAATTCTACCTCAAATATTTCTTTCGGACTTTCGGTCTTCCCGACTTTCGGACTATAATTCAATCTCTTCCATCAAAGTATGAAACAACGCAAAGCGCTCTTCAAACTGAACATTGTGTGCCTGATGTATCTTTTCCAGATGTTTGTAAAAAAAGTCGCTGTAGCGCTCTATGGTATCGGTATGGTACTGAATGCAGTAAGTGATCCCCTCGTTTGGCGAATCGAGCACGGTCAAAGCTTTATAGCCATCAAACGCGCCGGTGGCTAAAATAGAAGGTATATGATTGGTTTTTATCCATTCGAGCCATCCGGTTACAATGGCATCATCGACAATAAAGGTTTCGTTGTAAACTAACATGCGGTAAAAGTAGTGATTTAGAGTCAAGAGACAAGAGCCAGGAGCCAAGAATCAAGAGCCAGGAATCAAGAGTCAAGACTAAAGAGTAAAAATATCAGAATAGTGATTGGATTTTGTCTTCGCTTTTCCAGTTTTTATCCTGGCTCTTGATTCTTGACTCTTGGTTCTCTTACGAGGCGTCTGGTTTATCTCCCCTCAATAACCTGAACCGTTTCCTGGCTTCGTTGATCCACAAGCTGCCGGGGTAATCCGTAATTACTTTCTGGTAAAAGGCTTTTGCCTGTTCTTTATTGTTGAGGTGGTTTTCGTATAGATCACCCAGCATAAATGTTGCGTCATCGGCCCAAAGGTTATTGGGGTGATCATCAACTATTTTCTTTAGCGGGGCAACGGCGTCATTAAAATTTTTCTGCTCGATCAGGATACGAGCCTTTGCCATCAAAATATCATCACTCAGGTTATTGCCCGGATATTTTACATCGATACTATCAAGGATAGCTACCGCTTTTTCGGGTTGTTCGGCAAATATCTGGAGGTCGGCGCGGGCATACATTTTAAGAGCATTGCCGGAGGTATCGGCAAAGAGGTTATCGGTAATCAGCAGTGATAAATTCAACGCATCATTGGCGATCAACTGAGACGTTGCAGCCTTCAGTACATCCAACTCTCTTTTGGCAAACTCCAGATCGCCAGTATAATAAGCCAACTTTGCATTACGAAATTTAGCATCCTGCCCGATGGAAGTATTCGGATAGGCAGTTTCTACCTGGCTGTACTGTAAGGTGGCTTCCCATTGTTGTTTATTCATCAGGTATACATCGCCCAGATCGAGCTTGCAACTATTCAGCAGGTTGAGTTTAAGGCCGGGTATTTTGATGGTTTCTTCGAGTAATTTTTGGGCATCATCCAATTTGTGCAGTTTAAACGCCTGCAGGTTGGCCAGCTTTTGCATGGCAAAGGCGGTATTGCTGTTTTTGCCGAATTCGGCTAAGAGGTCGAGGTAATCCTTCTCCAATCCAAGCAAATCAGCCTGGGTATATTTGCCGGCCGTAACCAATAAATTTTTGGTATTGATCTGCTCAATTTTTGCGGGAATATAAAACTGATTATCCCGCCCTTTACTGATAATATATTGGTAACCACGGATGGCCGTTTCATAGGCCTCGTTCGAGATAAGGGTTTGGCACAATTCAAAAATGCCGTTTCCGTCATCGTTTTGCCTTCGGCTTAATGCCAATGCCTGATCTAAAGCCTGATCAAACTGCTTCTGCTGCAAAAATTGCCAGGTAAGCATATTGACATAAACAACCTGCTGCGGATCTTTTTGAATCCTTTTAAACAAGGCAATTTTGAGCATGTTGTAATCATCCTCGCCCTCGTATATGGAAGAAAGCGTATTCTCTGCCTGGATAAGAAACGCCGGATTACTGGGCAAAAAATTCAGATACTCTTCGGTAAGTGCTGCTTTATCTCTTTTGAACCTATACAGGTTAATCAACTCAAAGGCATACAGGTTATCATTATGCAATAGCTTGCGGCCCTGTTGAAATATTTTGATCGCGTAGTCGACATTTTCGGCCTGATAAAATTGCGTTGCCAGGTTGGTAATGGCCCCGACATCGGATGGAAGATTTTTTATCAAATCGTCATAAATGGCATTGGCTTTATCCGTATCGCCTTTTTGTGTGTATACGCGGCCCAGCCATATGCTGTATTGATATTCGGCAGGATGCTTCCGAAGCATTTTTTTTGCTACGGTTTCTGCTTCATCAAACTTCTTCACACTTAACAGACCATTCAGGTAGTAAATAAAATAAGCTTCATTGTCCTGTTTATACAGTTTCTGATAAATGTCCAGGGCTTTCTGCGGTTCGCCATTTGCAGAATATTGCCTTGCTAATTGCAGGTCGTTCCCCTGCGCAAACACCATGGCGCAGCAGAAAAAAAGGAAGAAAAGTATGACGAAAGTCCTCTTCATTAAATCAAAAATAAGCAAATAAAGCCAATTTTACTTTGGTAAAGCCGTTACCTACTATAACGACATAATGCCGTAAAATTGTAGTGACATTTTGAATCACTTGAGTAATTTGATTATGTTTAACCTGATATAATGTCGCTGAACTCGTTTACAATGCTTACCAGGCTACGTATTTTTATATTTATGGTGGTTATATGCTTGTTTGCAGCATGTAAGGAGGAGCATATTAAGCAGATCCCCATTAGCGATTTTTTTAAAACGGCTGAAAAAAGCTTTTTTAGGTTGTCGCCTGATGGAAAGTATGTGTCTTACCTGAAACCCTATAAAGGACGGCAGAATTTGTTCATCCAATCGCTGGCCGATGGGAAGGAGCAAATGGCTACCTCTTTTGACGATTACCCTGTGCGAAACTACTCCTGGACTTATAATAATCAGATCGTTGTTATACAGGATGTTATTTCCATCGATCAATATAAAATGTATGCGCTAGATGTGCCAGAACTAAAACTACGCGATATATTGACCTTAGACAAGGGCCGGATAAACATACTGAACAATCATATCAAAGGCGAGCCGGACATGGTTACCATTAATATGAACAATCGTGACCCGGCCAATTTTGACGTTTACCAGCTTAATGTAAGAACCGGGAAGTTAAAGCCTTATCTCATGAACCCGGGGAATATAACGGAGTGGTTCCAGGACGATGACGGCAATATACGCCTGGTAAAATCGTCAGACGGTGTAGACGAAACCATTCTTTACCGGGCAAATGATGACGCGCCTTTTAAGCCGATCATCAAAAATAACTTTGTTAACAGGGTGCAACCCATTGCTTTTACCGGGGCGAAAAGTAACTTTTATGCATTGTCAAATGTTGATCGCGACAAATCGGCATTG
>JAFAKI010000075.1 GCA_019235595.1 Mucilaginibacter sp.
TTCATTCAATACATTCTGGCAATCGGTCTCGAACATTTCCAAGGAAAGAGCC
Organism: Mucilaginibacter sp.; assembly: GCA_019235595.1. Classification (GTDB taxonomy): domain Bacteria; phylum Bacteroidota; class Bacteroidia; order Sphingobacteriales; family Sphingobacteriaceae; genus Mucilaginibacter. Next base: position 53 of record JAFAKI010000075.1, read on the forward strand.
GTTTTGCCGGGATATTTTACTGCCAGTTTGGTAAGTAAAGTCAACTCAAGCACATGACAGGTTGAATCGTTATGCTCTTCGCCAAAAAAAAGTACGTCAGCTTTATCCATATTGTTAATGATGTCATCAACAGATATCACTTTTTGAATTCGGGTATCGTAAATTTTGTAGTGAACGGAGAAATCCTGCTGGCAAATAGCAAAAAGAGGCAGAAACAGGAGTGACAGGATAATGCTGATTCTCATAACAAAGCAAGTAAATTTAAATAAATAACACGGGATATGGTTAAATTGAGGCATAAAACCGCTTACAGAATAAGTATTTAACAAATAAGTAATTTGTATTTGATAAGTTTAAAAAATACGCTACATTTGCACTCTTGTTTTAAAAACGACGAATAGCATAAAAATACAATGAAAAGAACGTTCCAGCCTTCTCAAAGAAAAAGAAGAAATAAACACGGTTTCCGTGAGCGCATGGCAACTGCTAACGGCAGAAGAGTATTAGCAGCAAGAAGAGCCAAAGGCAGAAAGAAATTAACAGTTTCTGACGAACGCAGCCACAAAGCATAATTTTAGAATAAATTGCTTATTCCTCCATATGGGGGTGGGGGCCGGCTGTTTTTATAATTGCGGTTCTGACCATGAGCAAAACATATACTTTTACAAAAGAAGAACGTTTATGTAATAAAAAGCTGATCGATCAGCTTTATCATAACGGTTCTTCTTTTTTATGTTATCCTTTCAAGGTTTCGTGGGCCTTATCCGCTGATCCGCAGCCGTTCCCGGCACAGGTGCTGTTTTCGGTATCCAAGAAACGATATAAAAAGGCGGTCGACCGTAACCTGATAAAGCGACGTCTTCGCGAAGCTTATCGCCTGAACAAACAACAATATTTATATTCATTACTGGGCGATGCCGGCAAAAGCATTGTTTTTTCAATAGGTTTTATCGGGAAGGAAATAGCGCCGTATGACTTTATTGAAAAAAAGATGCTGAAGTTGCTATCGCAGCTTTCGGAACAAGTGACCAAATGAAAATGATTATTGATATATTGAAAAGGGTAATCGGTAGCTTTTTTGTTATCCTGATCAGAATATATCAATACTTTATTTCACCGTTAAGTGGCGCTTCCTGTCGTTATACCCCCACCTGCTCACAATATGGGGTTGAAGCCATAAAAAAACATGGAGCCTTTAAGGGCGGTTGGTTAACATTAAAACGCATAGCCAGATGTAATCCCTGGGGAGGGCATGGCCACGACCCAGTACCTTAAACTATACGATGAGCCTGATATTACAAATAGAAACTGCCACTACAGTCTGCTCGGTAGCACTTTCAGAAAATGGAAATGTGCTGGCATACAAAGAAATACAGCAACGGAATGTACATGCCGAAGTGATAACTTTGTTTATTGATGAGGTTCTAAAAATGGCCGACAAGCAATATGGCGATTTGAGCGCGGTAGCAGTAAGCTGCGGCCCTGGTTCATACACGGGGTTGCGAATCGGTATTTCAGTTACTAAAGGCTTATGTTATTCATTAGATATCCCTTTTATCGCCATTGAAACACTTGAAGCCATGACTGATGGGATGATCACAGAGGCTGCGGCAGACAATGCCCTGTTTTGCCCAATGATTGATGCACGCAGGATGGAAGTATTTACGGCGGTATTTGACGCTGATGGCAATAGGGTAAAACCTACCTCGGCCGAAATAATAGACCAGGATAGTTTTTCCGATCTGCTAAAAGCCAATAAAATAATATTTTTTGGTGATGGCGCCGCAAAGTGCAAAGAGATACTAGGTACAAATGCCAATGCTCACATTATTCCTGATTTTCAAAACTCAGCAAAATATCTTACCAAAAAAGCGGCAGAAAAATTCGCCGCTAAAGATTTTGAGGATACGGCATATTTCGAGCCATATTACCTGAAAGACTTTATAGCCGGGAAGAAATCGGTTTAGATTTTATTAGTACGCTTTAAATAACCTGTTCCACAAGCGGGCAAGGAAGCCTTTATTGCCGTCAGGAATGGTATTGGCATTTAGTGGGTGTTCAACTACCGGCCCGAAATGTATTGCAAAACCAAAATAGATATCAGCCCCGGTAAATGAACTATTGGTATAGGTGGATGATTTTCCGGTTGAACCCGCAAATGATAAAGTATGTGTCAGCCGGTCGCTGCCAATGAAAACCTCGAAGTTATTCGGCTTATACATCAATTGTAAACCTATATTGAACAAGTTTAAATTGTCATAAGAGGCTGTTAAGCTGCCGTTAAGACTCTTATACTGAAACCGATTGACCATTGCGCCTGCAAAACTGTCATAAAACAGGTCTTTTGAAACGATCAGCGTAGGGATGTATTTAACTGTACTATTACCGTCGATGTAGTATGATTTAGTCGCACTCAATTCGACGCGCCCATCCGTGGAGGAATTAAATGAGGAGCTCTGATCGCCCGATTTAAATAAATTGTACACCGCACCGTATATGTTTTTTTCGCGTTTGGATGAAGAAATACCGGTTACAGTAGTTGTTTTATCAAAATAACTTACCGTTGAATTATTATACCAGTGAATAAATCCGATATCCTTTAAGTTTCCCTGGAATGTGATGTTTTCGTCAGTGGTGTAAGACATGCCAGCGGTAAACTGTAAACCAGGACTACGTGAGGTAGGGTAAAGGTTTCTTTTGTCAAAATTTCCCGGGCCGGAGCTGTATGAGTATTTTCCTCTGAGCGAAATTGTAGCGGCGTCGTTCAAGCGGTCGAAACTCAGGTGGGACTCATAAATATCCAGTTTGTTATAATCAATCCCCATCAGGAAACCCACTTTAAAACCAACAGCAACCTGGTTGCTGATTTTTTCACGATAGGTAAACCCCAGGTTATTATAAACCTGGTTATAAAAATGATCATTCAGGACATTGTCATAAATGTTACTAGGAAAAGCCGAAGGCCCGTTAAATAAGCCTATGGATTCATCAGTAAAAGCCCCTCTGCCCTCTGATTTGGTTTCAAAAAACAAACCCAACTCTTCATAGCCATTTATACTTGCAAACATCTTGAACATCAGGGTATATGCAGAAGCATTGGCATTTGCCTTGTTCAAAGCGCCGGTGCCAATCTGTAGTGCAGAATTATCGTATTTTGAACTGAATGCCCTGCTCATCAGGGTTTGTTGTGCATTACCGGTCAGGAAGAAATTGGCATCGAAGTTTGGAATAAGGAAATTGAAGGCGTATTTCTTACTGGTATCAGGTATGAATGATCGTTGGGAAGGGTTCTCAAATGCATCAAACAAGGTACCTGTATTGTACAACGAATACTGTTGGGAAAAGCCCGTAGCTGCTATTAACAAGAAACAAGAAATAAGTAAAATCTTCTTCATTAAGTGAATCAGGGGGCTTTTATTAGCGTAAAAATATTAAATATAAGCTTTCTAAACTTTATTCTAAAATGAAATTTAAATTAACAGCCAATTGCCTTAAACGGATAATAGATGCTATGGTTAGGCTTAAATATACATTTTTTTAAAATTTTTCACGGGCAGCGGTGTCAGTGTTTAGCTGCATGCAAAAATTTGTGTAATAATTTTTGTCCGATGATGTTAGTTGCCACGCAGCCGCATAAAAGTTTTTCCACCCTGGTGAGGTATTTCGAAAAGCCTCATAAAACGCCGGTTTCATATCGTCTTTAAACAGTTGCTCTGCGTTCCTGAATTGTATAAAAAAAGACACGTTGCTCCGTTCCGACAGTAAACCATCGAACTGGCTATACCCTTCTGTTTTATTCAGAAATTTACGATTGTTATAACTATCGTCATAGCTCTTCATCTCTGATATACTATTAGTTAGAACGAGGTAGTTGTCAAATA
>JAFAKI010000197.1 GCA_019235595.1 Mucilaginibacter sp.
GCTGGCGTAAGTGGCTGCGCCACCGACAATTTTATCTGTTTTTCCGAAAGGTGTTTCAATGGCGTCGAACGCGACAGTCCCGATAACTACAAGGCTCATAGGGCGAATTTTAAATTTTTTGCGCAAATATTGTGAATTAAAGGCGGAAATCATACTTTTGCACACTCCAAACCGGAAAATGATTCCTGAGTAGCTCAGCCGGTTAGAGCATCTGACTGTTAATCAGAGGGTCGCTGGTTCGAGCCCAGCCTCAGGAGCCGCTAAATAGCCTTTTAGATAATTCTAAGAGGCTATTCTATTTTTAGACCTTTTAGTAATATAGCCCCATCGGACGACAATTGTTTGTACAATGTTTGTACATTCTGGCCAAAAAAAGACCATAACGAACCTAAGTTATGTTTACATATAAACTATTATTAGAGCAGCGTCGAGGCAAAGCAAATGGGAAATATCCTATAAACATTAGAGTAACTCACGAGCGGAAAACCAAAGACGTTTATATGTAAAATAAACTCTAATATCCGTAACCAGTAGATGAGACTGTGTTAACCATAGAGCATTCTTTCTTAAATCAACAGAAATAAAAACGTGCAGTTGGAAATTTCCTGCTTATATGCAAATAAAGCTTAGTTAAGTGCCTGATTTGTTTAATGAAAATATGCCCGAAAAAAATAAGTATATGAAAAATGCCAATATGTTTGTACATACATAATTGTAACTCGTTTCCGGCTTGTGATTTCTGAAGCAAAGAGGTTAGCGACTTCGAAATGTTCAGGTTTACGAAATGAACAATATGAATATGAGATATTTTAGAATTTGTACGCTGTTTCTTGTTTTATTAAATGGTTTGATCGTGTCGGGAAGCCCCATAAAAAAGGACTCTGTTAAACATCAACCGGAAAAAAATGATTCTGTTTCTATCAGCTGGCTGCCGCAAACTAAGACACCAGCGAATGGGAACTCAACATCAAAAACGTTACTTGAAAGTTTCCTCGCCCCGCTTAATGGCGCCTTCAGGCCGCTTGTATGTAAATATAACGAGGCAAGATTGGTATCGCTCCTGACTTTCAAAGGTGACAAAATAAAAACGGAACACAATGATTGGTCAGCAAGCATTAAAACTAATAAGGTAGCCGGTGAACCGGACGCCATTGATGTTAGCATTTCTGTTAAGTTGCGTAAGGGAGGTGCAACATCCACGGGCATTGCAATTGCCTTTGACATAGCTAATTGGAGTACTGGGAATTATGTATTAATCCCAGCGTCGGTTTATAATGGGAACCGCAACCGGGTTGTAAATCGTGAATATGCCACCGGGCTTGATCGTGCTGATCTGTATAAAAAGGATTTGCAACTGACCACAGTCAATTTGCCGCAACTATCGCCGGAGCCGGGTAAACCTTCGAAGCTAGAAGTAAGCGCTTGTAATGCCACCACTCCGGCAATTTGCTTTTACAACAAAAAAAATGGTTGCGCTTTTATTACGCTTGCAGGACAGGGCACTCATGTTAGAGATACCGTGCTGGACAATGGTTTTACCGTAGAAGAAAGCCCGGACCGCTCACAGGCCACACTCGTTATCAGCGCTCCCGGTGTACGCGAAAGAAAACCCGAATTTATAGGATTCAGCAAAAGCCAAGATCGTGGTATGGAATGGAAAGCAGGTGACGAGGTTACGCTTCGCTTGCGCCTGTATTCTTTTAAAACAAATGGCATCCCGGGACTACTCGATAAGTTCATGTCGGTAAGGAAAGAAGTAACTGGTCCAAACCATCCCCGTAATCTTATTCCTTTTAGTGAGATTACTCATATCATGACCAACAATATTGATAAGCGGTTCTACAACGGAAACCATAGCAAATTTTATTGTCCTGAAAATGCGCAATGGATATCTTTTGGATGGATCGGTGGCTTAATGGATACATTTCCGATGCTGGCGCTCGGCGATCAAACCCACCTTGACCGCGTAACCAATACATTTGATTTTGCTATCCCCCGCGCACAAGGTGCATCAGGCTATTTTTACGGAGCGCTCAACTATGACGGTAAATGTTTTGGACGTGAAGGCTACGACGAGTACCCGGAAATTTGCCTTACCCGAAAAAACGGCGATGTGCTTTTCTGGATGATCAAGCAATTCAACCTGCTTAAGGCACAGGGCCGGGCTAGTGCTATTAAGCCTGAATGGGAATCCAACATAAAACGGCTGGCACAAGCCTTTGTGTACACCTGGAAGAAAGACGGGCAATGGGGGAATTTTGTGAATAATCAAACAGGCGATGTTGCGGTGTATAATACTAGCAGCGGCGTTACTGCAATAGGCGGGCTGGCCCTGGCGGCGAAATATTACAACAACCCTGAGTTTTTAAAGATAGCCGAAGAGGCTGCGGACTTTTATTATAACCGTGACTTTGTCAAGCTCGGTATGACAACGGGAGCTTGTGCAGATATTTTGCAGAATGCCGACTCCGAAACTGCTGCCGGTTTTATGACCTCGCTCATGACCTTATACGAGGTAGCCGGCGATTTGAAGTGGCTCGAAAAATCCCGCAACCTCGCTAATCTTTTTTCCACGTGGGCAGTTTCTTACGATTATGAACTGCCTGCGAATACGGAACTTGCCCAATTGGGTGCAAAGTTAACCGGAGCTGTTTGGGCCAGTACCCAAAATAAACACGGCGCTCCAGGGATCTGTACATCGTCAGGCGATCCTCTTTTCAAAATATATCGCGCTACAGGCGACCGTCGCTATGCTGATCTGATGCACGATATTGTTCACGCTTATGCCGAGGGCATCCAACCCACTGGCAATATTAGCGAACGACTAACTTATTGTGATGCCGACAGTCGGGGAACACGGGGCGGTTATACAGGCTGGAACGAATTGAACGGTATACTAATGGCGATGGAATTACCGGGGATTTACTTGCAAACAGATAGAAATAAGATTTATGTGTTGGATCATGTTGAAGCAAAAATAGTGAAACACACTAAAGACGGGATTGTGCTCTCAATTGCAAACCCAACAAGGTATGGTGCCAGTGTTTCAATCCTGGCCGAAACAATGGCGCAATCTGAAAAGCCGCTAGGCAATACAGCATTTTTAAAATGGCCGAAAGTGGATGTAAAGGCAGGTGAAACTGTTTTATTCCATGTCAATAATAGCGGGAACACAATACTGCCTGTTTTGAACAAATGATGAGCCAAACA
>JAFAKI010000245.1 GCA_019235595.1 Mucilaginibacter sp.
TTTTATACATCAAACGAGTTTGGGTCAACACAGATCATTAATAAAGTAGGCAGCGGCGATTGTTTTATGGCAGGACTGATCTACGGGTTTTATAATGATTTCGACCCGGATAGAGTGCTGGAATTTGCAACATTAGCCGCTTTTGAAAAACTATTTATTGAAAGCGATACTACTAATATACCGGCAGCCGAAATATTGGCGAAGTTGAATGGTTAAGTGGTTGATTAGTTGATTGGGTTGGGAATCACAAACACAAAAAAATGAAAGAAAAACAAGCGGTACTGGACAGCATTTTGAAGCAAGGGATGTTGCCTTTGTTTTTTTATGAAGACGCGCAGGTAAGCGTAGAGATACTGCGTACGCTGTATAGGGCCGGGGTGCGGGTGATGGAATATACCAACCGGGCGAAGGAAGCTTTCGAAAATTTTGTGATTTTGAAATCGGTGCAGGAAGCAGAAATGCCCGATCTGTTTTTAGGTGTCGGTACGGTGAAAACTGAGGAGGATGCCGATAGCTATATTAACGCCGGTGCTGATTTTATTGTGGCCCCAACCATTAACCCTGCTATAGCGGATATGGTGAACCATTTGGGCGGCTTATATATTTCCGGATGTATGACCCCAACCGAAATACACCTCGCGCAACAACACCGTGTTGCTTTGATAAAAATATTTCCAGCTAACGTTTTAGGAGCGGGGTTTGTGAGCGCGGTATCGGATGTTTTCAGGGGGCAATTGTTTATGCCTACAGGCGGTGTTGAGCTGAATTATGAAAATATAAATGGCTGGTTTAAAGCCGGAGTTTGTGCAGTAGGGATGGGTAGTAAACTGATCACCAAAGAGGTTTTGCGGAACAAACAATATGATGTTTTGTACAACAATACCGTGAATGCTTTAAACTTAATAAAATCGGCCAGGCAGGTATGAACGACAAACCGGGAAATTACAGGTGGGTGATCTGTGCGCTCATATTTTTTGCCACCACCATCAACTACCTCGACAGGGCGGTGATCAGCCTATTAAAATCAACCTTGACTGCCGATTTTAAATGGAACGATGCTGACTATGCCAATATCGAAATCGCTTTCAAAATCGCATACTCGGTTGGCTTGTTATCTGCCGGCCGACTTATCGATAGGCTGGGCACCAAAATGGGTTATTTCTTTTCGACTTTTTTGTGGAGTGTATCAGCAGTTTGCCATGCACTGGTAAACAGTACGTTTGGCTTTGGTGTAGTACGCTCTGCGTTAGGTTTAAGTGAGGCAGGTAATTTTCCGTCGGCGATCAAAACTGTTGCAGAATGGTTCCCTAAAAAAGAGCGGGCTTTAGCTACGGGTATATTTAATTCGGGTGCTAACATTGGTGCGATCGTCGCGCCTTTGACGGTGCCGTTCATTGCCGTAGCATGGGGTTGGCGTTGGGCATTTGTGATCACCGGTTCGATAGGTTTTATCTGGCTGGTATTATGGCTCGTCTATTATGAAATACCAAGCCGTCAAAAACGACTCAGCAAACCCGAACTGGACTATATCAATAGTGATGCAGATGAATCAGATCACACTGCTCAATCGCAGGAAGGCGAAAAAGTATCCTGGGGGAAATTGCTTGGATACAAACAAACCTGGGCATTTTCGATAGGTAAATTTCTGACCGACCCGATCTGGTGGTTCTATCTTTTCTGGTTGCCTGATTTCCTGGAGAGCCAATACGGTTTAAAAGGGACCGCAATTGCACTACCGGTTGCATTGGTTTATACTATATCCACTGTTGGCAGTATTTATGGTGGTTACCTGCCTAAGAGGCTGATTGAGAAAAGCTGGCCGGTATTCAGGGCAAGGAAAACCTCTATGCTGATCTACGCCTTTGCCGTGATACCAATTGTTTTTGCGCAGTTATTGGGCAACATCAATATGTGGCTTGCGGTTATCATTATTGGGCTGGCGGCCTCGGCACACCAGGCCTGGAGCGCTAATATCTTCACCACAGTTTCCGATATGTTCCCAAAGAAAGCTGTGGGTTCAGTAACAGGAATTGGCGGCATGTTTGGCTCGGTGGGCAGTGTGTTATTATCGTTGTTGGTGCAAAAAAACCTGTTTGTGCATTACCGTTCCATTCATCATATCGAAGTGGCTTACTACATCATGTTTTTTGTGTGCGGCGGGGCTTATTTACTGGCTTGGTGTATTATGCATCTGCTTGTGCCTAAGATGAAGCCGGTCGAGATTTAAATTAAACTGTACCAAAACAAAAAAGGTCTTCAGTGATTTCACTGAAGACCTTTTTTGTTTAATTATTTTTCGATTATCCTTTATTGACCTATCTTCTTACTGTTTTTATTCAATTGCTGGTTCAATGCGCGCTGATCGGCTTTGGTCAGATGGCCATTATCCTGTCTGCGCATATCCCGTTTTTCCTGGTTAATAGCTCTCAGGTTTCTGCGGTCTTTGCGGGCCTGGTTGCGGGTTAAATCGCCTTCCTTGCGTTCATCCTTAATTCTGCTTTCCTGGTTATCAATGCGTTTGTTCACCTGGTTCACACGTGGGTGATGCGGGATGTGGGTACGCTGGTGGCTAGGACCTTGTTGTGCAAATGTTACGGTAGCTATAGCAATTGTAAAAGCCGTTAATATTGTCTTTTTCATAACTTTAATGGTTGTTTAGCAGATAGACCCTTGGCGACAGCGAAGGTTTAAAGTTCAACTAATTAAAGTTCGAGGGGGTAGATGTCGCATTGATAGAGACCAGTCAAGGGCACACCTTTTTACTCCATCCTCCTCGTTCCTCTAAATTTAGAGGAAGGTATCGCACTGGCCTGGCTATTTAGTTGCCGCCTTCTGCAACGGCTGTCGGCTCATGATTCACAGGAAAATTCACCGACCTGGCAATAAAGCAAAGCTCCCCGGCGTTGTGGTGCAACTCATTTGCCTTGTCGATCATCGAGCTATCTTTTACGGTCACTATGGGTTTTAAAGTCACTTCGGTAAAATGACCGCCGCCATCGGGCGTTTCTACCATAGTGCCTGAGGCATGGTCGACATAGTCTGTCACTACCACGCCGCCCACGGCGCATAAATGCAGATAGGCTAACATATGGCAGGCCGAAAGCGAGGCAACAATCAAATCTTCCGGGTTATAACGGGTCTTGTCACCCCGAAATGCAGGATCGGATGAGCCGTCAATATCGGCTTTTAATTCGGATTGGATGATATGGTTGCGGTCGTAAGAACGGTAATCACTGGTGCCGGTGCCGCGGTTGCCGGTCCATTTAACGGTTAAACTGTAATTGTGCGATTTGTGCATAGTGGTAGAATTGCTTTATCAATCCCATTTATTTAGGTTTGCCGGATTAATCACCCTAATAGGGTGACTATTTTATACCTCAAATAAACGTAATTTGATAGTAGATTTACGAAAACAGGTGTTGTTACAAATGACGTTTAAAATTCTGAAAAAACATATTGCCAAAACAAGGATTACGAGAGTATGCGGGCTTTTTGCATTGTTTTTGACGCTGTTCTGTCATTTGACCTCACTGGCCCAAAAGTATACCTTTTCACATTATGATATTGAGGATGGGCTGATCGAATCACAGGTGAATAACCTGGCTTTGGATCACGAACACCGTTTGTGGATGGCGACTTTCGGTGGCGCCTGCCGATTTGATGGCCGGGACTTTACTTCATACACCCGGCAAAATGGGATGCCCACTAACTTTATCAATAATGTTTTTGTAGATAAAGACAATGTGGTTTGGTTCGGCACCCAAAGCGGGTTGATGAAGCTGGTAAATAAAAAACTGGTGAGCTGCCCGGTGCCGGTCAAATTGAAAAATAACCGTGTGCGCAGTATTATACAGGACGGCAGCGGTACTATTTGGTTCATCATTAATAACCGGTTGTTCAAAGTGGCGGGAAATGCAGGCAAAGAGGAAATAATACAAGATACGATTAAGGAACCTGTGCTTTGTCTGGCTGTAGATAAAGCCGGAAAACTGTATGCATCTGTCCATCAAAAGGGTATTTATTACCGGGATAATGGGAAATGGAGTAGCCTGGTATCCTATCCAAAAAAGGATAAGGATTTTTTTGTCACTAAAATGATGTTTGACCGGACGGACAGGAGCCGTCTTTTATTGCTGTCATTCAATGGTATCTTTTCGGTGAAGGACGCTATGCTGCAGCCTTATCAAACCAAACTGGCAAAGAGCATAAAGGAAAAAGATTCATTTCTGAGTTTGGAGCAGGACAGTGCAGCTAATCTGTGGGTGGGCACCAGCAACGGCGCTTACTACCTCGACCTTAAAAAGCAAAAGAGCACTCATTTTGTGGCGGTAAATGGCTTGTCGGATAATGCAATAACAGATATTTATAATGATGCAGATAACAATCTGTGGTTAGCCAGCCAGGGTAACGGATTATACAAATATGAAGGCGACCGCTATGTGATCTTTGATCGGACACAAGGCCTGCCGAATAACGAAGTGGTGTATGCCATTGCGAAAGACTGGAATAATCATATCCTGTTAGGGATTAACGGTGCCGGGTTATTTCAGTATGATGGCAAAAAATTAAGCAAGGTTAAGTTGTCCAAGGACCAGCAAGGCCTGGAAATGGTGCAATGCCTGTATACCGATAAAAACGGATTGATGTGGATAGGAACGGATCATGGAGGGTTGTGGACCTATGATAAAAACCGTTTCCAAATGATCAAAGGTAGCGATTATTATGCCATTAATGGTATTGAGCAGGATAGCAGCGGACAGCTATGGATCGTAACGCCGAGCGGGTGTTTTTACTTGGAAAACAACACCTTGAAACGACTGGGGGACTTTTCGGGCTTTTCTTCATCCATTATCAATGCCGGGAAAGATTCGGTGATTATAGGCACGCAGGACGGCATCATGCTGTCGGTCAACAAAAAAAATTGTCAGGAATTTCAAGCTGGATGCGGTGCGCACCTCCACTGTTTTTAGCATGCTGAATTATAAAAGGATGCTCCTGATCGGTACTGATGACCGAGGCATATTTGTGTGGGACAAAGCCACAGGCGGCGTCAAAAATTA
>JAFAKI010000330.1 GCA_019235595.1 Mucilaginibacter sp.
TGAAGCCATCACAACGAATATCGTTGTAGACCAGATGGACATCTCTATTACATTGTCGTATCGGCCTCCGCCTTCTCAAAATGGTGGAAATAGGCCACGCAACTTCATGGATTCATGCTCGCGATCAACATCACGTTGGCCGGGTAATCCACTGATAATTTGGCTCTTGAAACGGTTATTCTCCGTTCTTCGAGCGGTTGCCGCATTACTTCAAGGACGGTACGCTTAAACTCGGGCAACTCGTCCAAAAATAATACGCCGTTGTGAGCCAATGAAATTTCACCGGGCTGTGGATTGCTTCCGCCGCCCACCAAAGCGACATCGCTGATGGTGTGGTGTGGCGAACGAAATGGCCTGACGGTCACCAAAGCGTCTGTTGCGGCCATCTTACCCGCTACCGAGTGTATCTTTGTCGTTTCCAGCGATTCATTCAGGCTCAAAGGCGGCAGTATGGATGGCAGCCGCCTTGCCAGCATGGTTTTCCCCGCTCCCGGCGGACCAATCAGTATCACATTATGCCCGCCTGCGGCGGCTATTTCCAATGCACGCTTGATGTTCTCCTGGCCTTTAACATCGCTGAAATCGCTGTCGTAGTTGTTCAGGCTATTAAAAAATTCCTCGCGGGTATTTACCACTTCGGGTTTCAACTCTAAATCGCCGTTAAAAAAATTAGCTACCTCGCCTATACTTTCCACACCATAAACTTCCAGGTCATTTACAATTGCCGCTTCGCGGGCATTTTGTTTAGGTAATATAAATCCTTTAAAGCCTTCCTTACGTGCTTGTATGGCTATCGGTAAAGCGCCTTTTATCGGCTGCAAACTTCCGTCGAGCGAAAGTTCACCCATGATAATGTATTTATCCAGGTTATCATTGTTTACCTGGCCCGAACCGGCAAGTATGCCGAGGGCGATGGGAAGATCATATGCCGAGCCTTCCTTGCGGATGTCTGCCGGGGCCATATTTACGATTATTTTTTGCCTGGGCATTCGGAAATTATTGGTTTGCAGGGCGGCTTCAATGCGCTGCATAGATTCCCGAACGGCATTGTCGGGCAGGCCAACAATCAAATAGAACGGTTTGGCCCCGCCACTTATATTTACTTCAATGGTTATTGTACTGGCTTCTATGCCATAAACCGCACTCCCGAAAGTTTTTACTAACACAATGGATAAAGTTTATTCTATGCGAAAGATATAGAAATTTCGCGAGGGACGGAAATTAACCCCGCTAGCTTCGGAAAGACTTTTTTGGAAAAATTCGGTCAACGACCAACAAAGTGACGCAATTTTTATCCGACAGGGCTCGTCAGGCCATCAGAAAAATATAGGTCATACCGGCTTAAGGTGAATTCCTCGCCGCTCTCCAACCCGCTTACAAATTCACCGGCTAAACAATGCCGGATATGACCTTTTGATTTTCAGGTCCATTTATCGTACTGTAGCCAATATCAAGCTGCAAATTATGATCACATTGAGCAGTACTATAATTGACAATGTATTCATATTATGCTTACTGATATGGGCCAGCCCATCATTCAGCCTTTTCATCCACCTGTTATTTAAAAGTACCAGGTAATTTGCCATCATAAAAAACACCGCACCAAATAATATAATGGTATTAATACCCGTGCCAGCCGCTACCCATCCCGACCGTAATACCAATTGCGCCACCAGCATTGCCGTTGTTAATGCGATGATCAACAAAAAGCTTACATTAAACAATGATTTGAACTGGGGTAATTTACCCTGCCCGAAATTTCTGAACATCCACCTGTAGGATGTTACATAAATGGATTTACAAGATCTGATCATAGCTCTAAATGTTTAAAGGTTAACGGCTTACAAATGCTTTTAGGGGATGGGCACCTGTTTGTGATTCATGGTTTAGTACAATAACGCAAACACAGTTATTAAAGTATATTATTTTGAAATTTTTTATTTAACAAAACAATATACAAAAATATAGCCTATATGCCAAACAATATTAAACTACTGAATAGCCTCTTTCACCTCAAACGCAGCCAATAAATTCACATTGGGATCAACCACGATTGACGATGGTTTTGCTTTTACCGGGATAAACAATGTCGTCACTTTATTTTTAACCGACACAACACGCCGCTTGCCGGCAACGGATATTTCTAGCGGAAAATCAAAGGCAATTGCCTGTTTTTGGGTCACAGTAACATCAACCAATTTTTTTGTCGCATTATAGCGCCAGTTAACTTTCAGGTGAGGTGCTCCGGCAGTGTAAACCCATTGCTTAAAGAAATGCTCCAGGTTTTGGCCACTCGCTTTTTCCAGTTCAGCACGCAGATTTCCGGTATTGGCATTACCGCCATCATATTTTGCATAATAGGCACGTACGCCCTTCCAATAAGCTTCGTCGCCAAGTTTACGTCTCAGCATGTGCAAAACCCAACCGCCCTTCTGGTAACTGTTTGCATTAAGCAATACCATATAGTCGCTGTGTACACTGGTATCGACAACGGGCGTTTTCCGTTTCTTCTCGAAATCAAAAACAGTTTCCCGGTCGGCACGCAAGCGCTTCTTTAAGGTATCTAAGCCGTATTGATGTTCGAGGTAAACGTTAGTCATATAAGTGGCGAAACCTTCGCTTAACCATAAATGACTAAAATTGGTTTCGCTCGCGGCATCTCCAAACCATTGGTGGGCAATCTCATGCGCCATCAATTCTTCAATGCCCCTGTCTCCCACCGACTCTTCAAAATAAAAAATGCAACTTGAATTCTCCATCCCGCCGAATATCGTTTTCGATTGCACATTGGCCAGTTTTTCAAATGCGTAAGGACCAACCTTGTTGATATAATAGGCCAATATCTGTTTGGCTACTGAATAGCTCACAAAACCCTTGTCTTTATTCTCGGGGAAAACGTAGGTATAAACCGGAATGTTGTTGGCATCGCCGGTATGATCAATCGCAAAATCAGCCACACCGATCACCATCACTTTGGTAGGGCATTGGGCAGTCTCGTGCCAATGGGTCAACTTCATATTATCCGGCAATGCCTTTTCTTCAGTTTTTAATCCGTTGGCAACAACCTGGTAATGGTCGGGAGCAGTCACTATAAAATCGACGGTGGCTTTATCGGCGGGTTCATCCACACAAGGCAGCCAGTTATGTGCCCTGTTGGGCCAGTTATCGCCAAAAAAGGTACGATGACCGAATTTATTGGTGGATATGATCAGCCCATCGGCAGGGATGCCGCTATAGGCGATAATGTATGTATGATCGGTTCCTGCTTTCCCGTCGGCAGTAATCGTTACATCGCCAGCATTTTGCTGGAACGATAATGGCTTACCGTTCTCGGTTATACTACTTACCAGCATACCCTTTCCGTCGGCTTTTTGCTTTACCAGGTTGATTTGGAATGACCCGGCATCCTTCAGATAACGCAAGGAGATTTCTGCCTGTCCTTTTATCGTATCGTTCTTATCATTGATCTGAATATTGAAGCCATAATGCTGTATGTCGATAGCAGCACCGGGGGATTGGGCGTTGGCAGATAAACAAAAAAAGAGGCAAAAAATGAATAGGTAAAAAGGAGACTTTCGCATAGTTTATATTGATAAAGCTAAGATAATGTATTTAAACAAAAAGAGCGGCTTAGGCCGCTCTTAGGTTATTTTAGCATATTAATTCCGCAATCGAACTTCCGACTTTCGCAATCATTTACCGTGGCATTCTTCTCATCATGCTGGCCATGGCCGCCGGGTTGCTCATTTGCTTCATTACTTTACGCATGTCTTCAAATTGCTTGATCAGGCGGTTTACTTCCTGCAGGTCAGTTCCGGAGCCTTTTGCTATACGGTTGCGGCGGCTTTGGTTGATGGAATCCGGATTTTCTTTTTCAAACGGCGTCATAGAAAGGATGATCGACTCGATATTTTTGAAAGCATTATCATCCACCTCTACATTCTTCATCATTTTGCCTACACCAGGTATCATGCCCATCAAATCCTTCATGTTACCCATCTTTTTGATCTGCTGTATCTGGCTGTAGAAGTCGTTAAAGTCGAACTTGTTTTTGCGTATCTTCTTTTGCAGTTCGGCAGCTTCTTTTTCGTCGAACTGTTGTTGCGCACGTTCAACCAGCGAAACCACGTCGCCCATGCCCAAAATACGGGATGCCATACGATCAGGGTGGAACACATCCAAGGCTTCCATCTTTTCGCCGGTACCAATAAATTTGATCGGCTTGTTCACTACCGATTTGATCGACAGCGCCGCACCACCACGCGTATCACCATCCAGTTTGGTTAAAACCACGCCGGTAAAATCAAGACGGTCGTTGAACACTTTTGCCGTGTTCACCGCATCCTGACCGGTCATGGAATCCACCACGAACAAGATTTCATGCGGATTTACAGCAGCTTTTACCTGCTCAATTTCCTTCATCATCGCCTCGTCGATTGACAAGCGGCCCGCCGTATCCACAATTACTACGTTATTGCCATTCTGCTTAGCCTGGGCAACACCTTCTTTTGCTATCGCGATAGGGTCTTTTGACTCGAGGTTAGCATAAACCGGGATGCCGATCTGCTCGCCCAAAACCTTCAATTGCTCAATAGCCGCAGGGCGGTATACGTCACCAGCTACCAGCAAAGGCTTTTTGTGTTTTTGTGTTTTTAGAAAATTCGCCAGCTTACCGCTGAAGGTAGTTTTACCCGCACCGTTCAACCCTGCAATCAAAATCACAGTCGGCGTAGCCGGAAAACTCAGATCAGACGTGCTGCCGCCCATCAATTCGGTCAGCTCATCATTCATGATCTTGGTGAGCAACTGGCCGGGGGATATAGAGGTCAATACATTCTGACCGATGGCTTTTTGCCTTACCTCGTCAGTAAAAGTCTTGGCGGTTTTATAGTTAACGTCGGCGTCCAGAAGGGCCTTGCGGATCTCCTTCATGGTTTCGGCCACGTTGATCTCGGTAATAGTTCCTTGTCCCTTCAGGACCTTAAACGCCCTGTCGAGTTTATCCGAAAGATTTTCAAACATGAGTATAAAATACTTTAATCTTTAAATTGAGGATGCAAAGTTAAGATTTTGAAGCAATTCCCGCTCCGCTTAAAGTCAAAAAGCATCGATTGATAAAGCAATCACTCAATAATATATGCTATTAACACTTTTTAACAAAAAGGGAGTAACGTGTTGTGCATTTTTGGCATCTTATAACCATATACCTTATTAATGAAATATTTGTTTACACTGCTACTTTCTACCCTTTTCGCGCTTACCGCGTACTCACAAACTACTGTCAAAAAACTTGTTGCCACCCGAACAGAAAAAGCCCCTAAAATTGACGGCGTTTTGGATGATGATGTTTGGCAAAACGTTCCTTTCGCTACCGATTTTGTGGAACTGCAGCCTACAGCCGGGCGCCACGAAACACAGGAAGAACGTACCGAAGTAAAGATCATCTACGATAATACTGCCATCTATATCGCCGCCCGGATGTATGAAACTGATCCAAAAAAAATAGCACGTGAACTAACCACCAGGGACAACGTTGCCGCCGATGATTTTATTGGCATTATTCTCGATACTTATCATGACGGACAAAACGGAGTGGGTTTTTATGTGACCGCGGCAGGCGCCCAGTTTGACGCAAAATATACGCCACCAAATCAAAACGGAAATGTTGAGGATCCGAGTTGGAATGCAGTTTGGGATAGCAAAGTTAAGATAGATGATAAGGGCTGGACAGCAGAGTTTAAGATACCGTACTCTGCTTTGCGATTCGCCAAAAAGGATATGCAAAATTGGGGACTGCAATTCATAAGAGAGCGCCGAAACGTAAACCGTCAATTGTTCTGGAATGAGATCGATCCAAAAAAGAATGGCCTGATGAACCAGGAAGGCGAACTGGATGGCATTTCAAAAATTACCCCGCCTGTCCGCCTGGCCTTTTATCCTTATTTTTCTACTTATGTGAACCACTATCCCTACAATACGGCAGGATTAAGCAATACGACCACTTCCTTCAATGGCGGAATGGATGTAAAGTATGGTATCAACGAAAGCTTTACGCTGGACATGACCCTGATACCTGATTTTGGCCAGGTGCAGTCGGACAACAAGATATTGAACCTCACTCCGTTTGAGGTAAAATACCAGGAGAACCGGCCTTTTTTTACTGAGGGGACAGAGCTTTTCAATAAGGGGAACATTTTTTATTCGCGCAGGGTGGGCGGGCAGCCCGTAAATTATTCTGAGGCTTATAACAATCTTGCACCGGGTGAAACGGTAATTAAAAACCCCACCGAAACCCGCTTATATAATGCATCAAAATTGTCGGGGAGAATGGCTAACGGATTGGGAATAGGGGTGTTCAACGCCGTTAGCGCCCCGGCATATGCCACGATACAAGACAGCCTGGGCCATACGCGACAGTTTGAAACGGCACCCGTTACCAATTATAATATTATCGTGCTGGATCAAAATTTGAAATATAACTCATCGGTAACCCTTATCAATACCAATGTGGAACGTTTTGGAAAAGGCTATTCAGCTGATGTGGGCGGCTTTGTTTTCAATCTCAACAACAAGAAAAACTCCTACAACCTAAGCGGTTATGGTTTGATGAGCAATTTATTTTACACCGACAAAAAAACCACAACCGGATTCAGTTACGAGATTAATGGCGGCAAAACTCTGGGCAATTTCACCTGGAACGTGGTGGAGGATTTGGTGAATAGCAGGTACAATCCAAACGATCTGGGTATCCTATCATACAACAACTACTTTGATCATAATCTTAATCTGCAGTATGCTAATTACAAACCAAAAAAATATTTTACCCAATGGGGTGTGTTTTCAAACGTGTATTATTCACGCCGGTATGAGCCATCGGCCTATCAGAACCTTAATCAAACCGTAGGAGGATACGCCAACCTGAAAAACTTTTGGGGGTTCAATTTCAGGCTGCAGCACACGGGCGAAGCGCATGACTTTTATGAACCGCGTGTAGCGGGTCGCATGTTCCGCGTTCCGGGAAGCTATATGATGGGGCTGAATGCCTTTACCAACCAGGCAAAAAGATTATTTGGAGGAATTAGCGTATTCCACAGAATTTATACTACTCCCGGCAGACAAGGCACCGACGCTGAGGCTTTTTATAACCTGCGCATCAGCAATAAATTTTCTTTTGGGGAGGATGTTACCTACAGCCCCTACATGCATTTTACCGGTTATGAAGCCATCGACAGCGTAAGCAACAACCCAATCTTTGCACAGCGTAACGTGCACACGGTCCAAAACATATTCAATTTCAAATACACCTTTACCAGCGATATGGGTATCACCTTCAGATTGAGGCATTACTGGTCGAAACTAAATGTGCTGCAATTTTATGACCTGGCGCAAAATGGCTCGCTGGCAACCTTAACCTCATCGCACTTTAACCGGGATGAAGATCAGAACTACAACGCCTGGAATATTGATATGGTGTATGTATGGCAATTTTCGCCGGGTTCAGAGATCAGCATTGCCTGGAAAAACTCCACCCTCACTAATACCGATCAGGCTAAACTGGGGTATTTCCACAATCTGCAAAACACCATCAATGATCCGCAGAATAATAATATCTCCTTTAAGATACTATACTATATTGATTACCAGAATCTAAGGAAGAAGAAGCACAGCTAACCGCTACGGGAACGTATAGCTTACCCCCAATGCCAGGCCTTCTGTAGCCTGCGGCCGATTGGATGTGTTTTTATCATACAGGAAGGTACCGTTCATCGTTACATTAACCAAACGATTTACTTTAGCTGTTAGCGTCGCATCCAAACGGTGGGTGGTATAGGCCAATGCCTGCTGATAGGGTATAAACAGAGCATAACGTGCATTGATATGGAGGTTCTGCATCAAGTCCTTATCAATAGCCGCAACCATCTGGAAAGCCAGTTTATTATTAAAGGTATGGCCTATTTGTACACCGTAATTGTCCGCATGATTCCGGTGAATGGTAGTATCGAGTACAAAAGTTTGTTTTGCGGTACCGGTACCTAATCGTAAATCGAAATATTTCACCGGCTTATACTCAAAACCCAAAGATTCAGTGAGATAACCCGGCGATAAGAAATTAGAAATCAATAGTCCATCGTTAATAGCACTCCCGCTGGAGTTCGGATAGGTATAACCCGGTGCAAATTGCGATTCAAAACTTAAAGAGCCGAACAAATACCAGTGTTTTGATAATTGTGTTGCTATCTTATTATCCAAAAATATACGGTCATTTGTTTTGCGCGATGACTGGCCTTTGTTTTTTGCGACGCCGTATTGCAGGTTTAATTCAGAGGTATAATCAAGCGGCGATTTGTTGTATTCAGCTTTAAAATCAAAATTGCTTCCAAGAGCCAATGAGCTTACACCGCCGGCGGTCCAGTTGTTTGTAAAGGCCGATTGATTAAAATTTAGTCCAAATACCACTGTTTTGCGCCAGTAGCTCACCTTGTAGTCCAGCAATTGTACCGGTATTTGCTCCTCGCTGATTTGCAACGGCCTTACCCGCAACGGCAGTGCATTGCGCCGGGGCTCAAGACGGTATTTATTTAGCAAATTGGTGTCTACTTTTAGGGTGTCGGTGTTTTGCGCTAAGGCTGAGGAGAATGAAAATAGAAGTAAAATTAACCCAAGACCTATTTTTGACATAGTTGACAAAGTAAAGCAAAAACAAATTTGTTTTAAAATCAAATCAATCTATTAACAAGATTTTTGCAATGTTTATTGTCTGGCCGACAATTAAAAAACTTATTTCAGATGGGAGAGCAAGCCTGGTATTAATTAGGTTTTGTTGCTTTATTGGCATTCAAAGGAGGTTGGGAGTAAAGCCTTTTATTACGCAGATATCTTTTCAAGCTATTGCGGATATAGGTAATAAACTCGTACTCTGTAGCCGTAGTTACTATAAAGTAGCCGGGACGGTAATGCGTCATAAAATCCGTCAGGTCCTGATCTTTTAGTTTGGTAATGTTAGCCACATATGAGCGGTTAAACCGGTAGTCGACTACATTTTGCTGATAATCTTCTTCGATAATGCCCTGTAAATGTTTTGCGTTCCTTCCGGTACGGCTCAGCGAATTCCATAGTGCATCAATGCTTATGCCTGCTCCGCCGCCGGGGGATGTAGACAGGATACCATCATACGCGCTTGAACCATAAACCTTGCTGAAATTTCTTTTGGTGGCGTGCAAACGTTGCAATGGCGTAACCAGTGTATCCCGGATAGTTACTTCTCTTAATGGAATCGCGATACGCTTTAATGAGATGAGCAGGTTGGAGTTATCTTTAACGGTAAGCGTATCCGCCAGGTAATCCAGTTTCAAAAACACCAGCTTATCACCTGGTTTGGCATCAATTTTAAATTCGCCTTTGAGGTTGTTATAATATGATTCCCCGGTAGTAAGGTTCATGATATTGGTGCGGGCAACCCTTTCTTTCGTGTCCTTGTCGTACACAACGCCTTCAACCGGGTTTTTATAATTAACTGCCGGTGGTTTATCCTGGGCATAGGCCCCGAAAAGCAGTCCGCAAAAAAACAACAGCAGCCCAAGTCTCATTCTAAGTTTAAAATTAAGCTTTTGGCTGTGCTTCATCCCACA
>JAFAKI010000005.1 GCA_019235595.1 Mucilaginibacter sp.
TGGCGGTAAAGCTTCGGCCCTTAATTTTGGCCTCACTCATTCCCAACATGCTTATGCGGTTTGTATTGACGCTGATACTCAACTAAAAAATGACGCCATTTATCACCTGATGACCTATTTTACAGATGATGAGATTGGTGCGGTAGCAGGTACAGTTAAGGTGGGCAACGAAAACAACATCATCACCCGCTGGCAATCTATCGAATACATTACTGCTCAGAATATGGACCGCCGGGCTTTTGACCTGATCAATAGCATTACGGTGGTTCCCGGGGCAATCGGCGCATTCCGTAAAGAGGCTATTTTCAAAGCGGGCGGCTTTACTTCGGATACGTTGGCAGAAGATTGCGACCTGACTATGCGAATATTAAAGCAGGGTTATATCGTTAAAAACTGTGCCGAGGCTATTGCTTATACCGAGGCGCCTGAAACATTGAACGCCTTATTGAAACAACGTTTCCGCTGGAGTTTTGGCGTGATCCAGAGCTTCTGGAAAAACCGCGATGCGTTATTCAATAGCAAGTACAAGTTTTTCGGAATGGTGGGTATGCCTAATATCCTGATCTTCCAGATCATATTGCCCTTATTCTCACCATTGGCCGATCTGATGATGATCATTGGCCTTTTTGGTGACAAGCCATACAAAATATTAGCCTATTATGTTGCTTTTGTACTGATCGACTTCCTGGTAGCTATCATAGCCTTCAGAATGGAACGCGAGGATTATAAGAAACTGGTATATATTATTCCTCAACGTTTTATATGGCGTCAGTTGATGTATTACGTACTATTTAAGTCGATACGCAAAGCATTAAAAGGCGAATTAAGCGGATGGGGCGTATTAAAACGTACTGGGAGCGTAAGTGTCAAGGGCAATACCGCTAAAGCGTAAAAGATTTAAAACCTTTCGATCAAACAAACCGCATAAGCAACCACGCCTTCTTCGCGGCCGATAAAGCCTAACTGTTCGTTGGTGGTGGCTTTTATCGAAATGTCGTCTTCATCAATGCCTGCTGCTTTCGCGATATGGGCTTTCATCGCAGGAATATGAGGGTTTATCTTCGGCGCCTCAAGGCATACCATGGCATCAATGTTACCGATTGTCCAGCCTTTTTCAGCCAATAACCGCACTACCTCCTGCAATAAGATCAGGCTGCTGATCCCGCGCCAGCGTTCGTCCTTGTTGGAAAAATGATAGCCGATATCGCGCAGATTTGCGGCGCCCAATAATGCGTCGCAAATAGCATGAAGCAATACATCCGCATCGGAATGACCATAAGCCCCTGAGTGATGCTCGAGGTTAACCCCTCCCAGAACAAACGGGTGGCCTTCTTTTAACTGGTGTACGTCAAAACCGAAACCTACCTTTATTTTAGCCATTTATTGTTTGGTGGTCGATCCGAAATTTGCTGATAATGTAAATCTTAAAGTATTTGCCAATGGGCTGCTTTGCTGACTGGCAGCTATGTATGAGAAATCAAAAGCGAAATCCTGGTATTTAAATCCTGTTCCCAGGGTTAAATAGTGCAAACCGCCCTTATTAGGGTTTTGGTAGTAGTAACCGGCCCTCAATGCGAATAGTTTATTATACCAATACTCTACCCCCGGAGAAAAACTTAGCTCCTGCATTTCTTCAGTAAAAGAGGCATCGGTAAATGAACCAAAAAGCCCTGACGGCACCGAAACATCGCTGTTAGGCTTTGTAGGCACCAATAGCTTATTTATATCGAACGCAAATGTAAAAGAGTTTACCTCATCGAGATTAATCATGTCTGCTATACCAATTTTCAGATTGGTTGGCAAAAAGTATTTGTTGCCATTAGTAGAATAGCTGATTTTGGTCCCGATATTCGAAATATTGGCCCCAAACGAAAAAGTACCATCATTGCCGAATTGCTGCACCTGTGTTTTATAAAACATAGATGCATCTGCGGCAAGCGCATTACCGGGCTTTGCCGTTACGCCTGAGGCGGAATATCCGTTTGATAAGTTAGAGCGGATATATCTTGCTGTTAGCCCAATTGAAAAATCCTGGCCGAAAGAACGTGCAAAGGATGCATCTATAGAGTATTCACTGGATATAAAATATCCCTGGAAATTCTGGTTAATATCTGTAGCCTCGAGTGTACCTACATTAAAATAGCGAATAGATGCTCCGATAGTATTACGATCGTCCAGTTTATGAGCATAGCCAAGGTATGAAAGCGTTACATCTGGGATTAGAGAACGCAGCCATGGGCTATAATTAACGGAAATGCTGTTTGACGGCTCAACAAAGGCCAGTTTTGATGGGTTCCAGAAGCTGGAATTTGCGTCAGGTGATAGCGCAACCCCGGCCTCGCCCATTGCACCAGAACGGGAATCGGGTGTTATCAGTAAAAAAGGGACGGCTGTTTGAATGGCAGTTGCCTGATTAGTTCCATTGGAGTTGACAGCTCCGCCATTATTGCCCCCTATTAGTTGTGCGAATGATAAGGAAGGCAATAAAATTAGTCCGCAAAAGAAAAATCTTTTGATTTGTAAGCAGAAAAAATTCATTTGGTGCAATATAGCTTATTATTTTATAATTTCGTGTTAAAACTCCTTACAGCATCTCACTCGCTTTACTTGAAAATATAATAAGAACAAAATGGGGCGAACATTTACAATTTAAAGCAAAAAAAATAGATTTGTGTAACTCAATGCGAATTTTTACGTTTAAAGTGGCATAAAGGTTCATTCAGTTTTGATAATGTACCGTAGCTGAGTTTAGTTCCTTTAATTATTAATTTAATTTTTTAGATTTACCACTAAATAATAAAACAGTAAAAATATGAAAATACTTTTTACGAGAACGGCTTTAGTGCTGATGGGCTTGGGGGCCTTGTTAAGTAGCTGCAGCAAGCGCCAGTCATCGCAAAAAACCGGTATTACTTACAATGATAAGAACACTGGTGGTTATGAACGATTCAAGCAGGTGCACCCTGCACCGGGTCCTGGCGTTGTTCCGATTGAGGGTGGTACATTTGTGATGGGCGGAAGCGCTGATCAGGACGTTACCTATGATTACAATAACGTTCGCCGCAGGGTAACTGTTCCATCATTCTACATGGATGAAACTGAAGTTTCCAACCAGGATTGGCTGGATTACCTGCACTGGATAAGTGTTACCTTCCCTACGGATCGTGAACTTTACTATAATGCCCTGCCTGACACCCTGGTATGGCGCAGGCCGTTATCTTATAATGAGCCTTATGTTGACAACTATCTTCGTCACCCGGCTTTCCAGGATTATCCTGTAGTAGGTGTAACCTGGGATCAGGCTCAAGAGTATTGTTCATGGAGGACCGACCGTATGAACGAAAATATCCTTCGTGAAACTAATCGGTTGGCAAGCTGGCAGGACGCATCCGGTAACGGACCGAAAAGCAAAGGTAAGGGCGGAGCCCAGACCCAGGCTGCAATGACTAAAGATCCTTTCAACACTGATATTTATCTGAACGGACAATACAGAGGCCAGGGAATCGATGGTAAAAACATGATGCCTGATATTAGCCCCAACGCAAAAGCAACTACCGGCGCTAATGGTAAATCGGCCGGAAAGCCAGTAAGACCTGTTCGTATTGAGGACGGTATAATGAAGCAAGGGTACCGTTTGCCTTCAGAAGCAGAATGGGAATATGCTGCTTTATCATTGATCGGTAATACAGAATTTGAAAATATCAACGAAAATAAAATATATCCATGGAACGGCTTAGGCGTTCGTTCACCTAAAAAGAAAACACGCGGCTTAATATTAGCCAACTTTAAACGTGCTTTGGGTGATAACATGGGTGTTGGCGGTTATCTGAACGATAAAGCTGATATTACAGCTCCGGTACGTTCGTTCCCTCCAAACGACTTCGGCTTGTATAACATGGCAGGCAACGTGAACGAATGGGTTCAGGATACTTACCGCCAAACATCATTCGAAGAGTTTGAAGACTTCAACCCATTCCGTGGTAACGAATATAAAGATAAACGCCTTGCTGATCCTACTAAGGGTTTATATGCTAAGGATAAATATGGCAAACCAATCAAAGATCCGGCTAAATCTGGTAAAAAGATGAAATATGCTGACCTGATTGCTATGCAACAGGCACAACAAAGTGCTAACGGCGCTCAACCTAACGGTCAGCCAAGTGCGGCACCTGCAAATGGTAATGCAGCAGCGCCTGCGGCTCCAACAGGCATCAAATATTCAGGCAAAGCTTATAACCCCGATATGCGTGGTGCACAAGACTCTGTTAACATGGCCCTGTATGGTACAACTACTTTGGTAAACGACCACTCGAAAGTTTACAAAGGTGGTTCATGGAATGACCTGGCTTACTGGTTAAACCCTGCTACCCGTCGTTTTATGGATGAGGATGAGTCAAGTGCCGAAGTTGGTTTCCGTTGCGCAATGACCATGGTTGGTGCCCCTGAAATCAATCCATCAGGCAAACCACACTACAGCGTGAAAAAAGCAAAAGATTTTAAAGCGAAGTAATTATTTGCATCGCTACCTAAACAAAAAGGTGCGCCAATTAAGGTGCATCTTTTTTATTTGGGATTACTGCCAGTTACGCTTTAAGCAAACAATAATAAAACCTGTCCCTTTTCTACTTTATCACCAGGTTTGATCTTCACTGATTTAACTGTCACATCCGCCGGCGATTTGATGATATTTTCCATCTTCATTGCTTCCAAAACAAACAGGTTTTCGCCTTTCTTTACGTGTGCTCCCTCAGAAACCAATAGCTTTAATACAAGGCCCGGCATCGGCGCTTTAATGTCGCTTACCTTATTGGCGTTCAGAGCGCTCATCCCCAGTTGATCTAAAAGGATATCAAATTGATCCTGTGCGGATACAGTATAGAGGTTACCGTTAACCTTTATCTGCGCGGTTTTAGCTATCTTATCAAAACTAACAACCCCAACGTTATAGGACTTCAGATCATTAATGATGTGATAGGTAGACTCGTTTAACTGCTGTATATCTGCATCTATCTCTTTGCTATTGATCAACAGCTTATCCCTGCTTTTTTTGACTTTATATTCCGCTTTATCGTTTATCTTAAGTTTGTACATTTTTCAGTGATCGGTTAATCGGTGATCAGTTAATTGGTTATCACCGTTTTTAAAAGTCGGAAAAATAAATTGAATTAAGGATAACAAACTATAGCAAGACCCGATCACTGGTTAACTGATCAACTGATCACTGATTATTGCGTCAACGCATACTGTACCAGGTTGGCGCCCATCTTTAATGCTTTCAGGCGTGTTTCCTGGGTATCGCCGGCATAGGTACCAAAGTCTTCCCAGCCATTTCCCAAATCGCATTCATAGTCGTAAAAGCACACCAGCCGGCCCTTATAGATCAAACCAAAGCCCTGCGCACGTCCGCCATCATGCTCATGCACTTTAGGCAGTCCGTTCGGAAAATCATATTTCTGATGATAGATAGGATAATTGAGTGGTAGTTCTACAAAATCAAGTTCAGGGAAAACCTTTTTCATTTGGGGCCTGATGAACTTATCCAACCCATAATTATCACAAATATGAAGGAAGCCTCCACCGGTCAGGTATTTGCGTAGATTGCGCGCTTCCTGGTCGGAGAATATTACATTACCGTGCCCGGTCATAAAAATAAAAGGATAATTAAATATCTCGGCGCTGCCTACTTCAACCACATCATCTTCCGGTTGAAAATTAGTTTTTAGGTTTTCATTACAAAACTTGATAAGGTTGGGTAATGCGGTCCGGTCTCCATACCAATCTCCCCCTCCATTATATTTCAGCTTGGCCATTTTATAGGTAGGCGGAGTGTAAAAGCTGCTTAAGCTTAATAATGCCAATAATGCCAAAAATGAGATTGCTTTCATACCCTA
>JAFAKI010000270.1 GCA_019235595.1 Mucilaginibacter sp.
CTTTATAAACTATATAAAAGCCGACATAAAAGAATCCGCGAAGAATCTATGTATCATGAAGGAGCTTCCGTTTGACCCGGAAGTACGCAGGCGCAGGGTTGTGCTTCGGGATAACATAACCGGGAAATCATACCTTGTAGTGATTGGCGCACCAGAGGTGCTTCTGAAAATTACTCAGGATAGCAATGCTCCAACTTATTTAAACAACATTACAGAAGCCGGGAAAAATGGGTTACATCATATCGCATTGGCTTATAAAGAAATTAACTATTCGCCCGATTTCGACATCCTGAAGCATGAACCCGAGGTATCCTTCCTGGGATTTGTTAGCATGCACGACCCATTAAGGAATTCAGCAAAAATAACCATTGAACACGCGAAGAAATTGGGTATTGGCATTAAGATACTAAGTGGCGACAGCAAGGAAGTTGCTCAATATGTTGGCAGGCAGATCAATTTAGTGAAGGAGGGCGACAGTATATACACCGGCGATGAACTCGACAGCTTATCACCCGAAGAGTATGAGCATGCTGTTCATAACTGTAATGTGTTTGCCCGGGTTTCGCCTACTCAAAAATTCAATATTATCAAAACCTTGCAGCAAACCAACGTGGTGGCTTACCAGGGCGATGGTATTAACGATGCACCTTCATTAAAGCTTGCCGATGTAGCCATCGCTGTGAACACAGCAACCGATATTGCGAAAGAGGATGCCGACATTGTGTTGTTGAATAAAAGCCTTGAAGTTATTATAAGCGGAATTACTTACGGAAGGTCGTTGTTTATCAATATCAACAAATATATTAAGCACACCATGATCAGCAACTTTGGTAATTTTATTGCGCTTGCTATTCTATATTTAATTTCGACCGATTTACCTTTACTCCCTATACAGGTATTACTGACAACAGTAATTGCTGACGTGCCACTGGTTACCATTTATGCTGATTCAGTTGAGAATGAAGATGTAACTAAGCCCGAGAAGCATAATGTAAGAAGTTTGCTCAATCTGGCGCTTTTCCTGGGAGTCCCTGCTGCATTGTTTGAGTTGCTTTATTTCTTCCTGATCCGGAATCAACCGCAAAAAGAAGTTGAAACGAGTTTGTATGTATTTATTACTTTTATCGGGCTGATCGTTTTTTACTCTATCCGGGTTAAAAAATATTTCTGGAAAGCCAAAGCATCACCCAAACTGATCAATATTTCCTTTATCCTGGCTTTTGTATTTTCATTTGTTATCATCTATATACCACCTTTTCAAAGATGGTTCTCATTTGTCGGGCTTGGGCTAAATGCTGTGTTGCAGATTATCGGCTTAACCCTATTATACTTCCTGATCACAGATTTTGCAAAAGTATTGTATTATAAATATGGGGAATCAGAAGCCAGGAATAGACAACTCTTGAAAAACAAGCAATCTTTTAGTATCAAAGTGGGAAAATCATAACCGGCACGGGAATACCTTCGGGCATACAAGTTTTAATAGCTCTGCCGAATATCTCTTCGAAATGAAAGCGGTGATTAACCAAAGCTAACAAATCAGCCTGTAGATTATTGATGATAACACCAATCGCAACATTCACATTCCGCTGTTTTATATTGTTGAAATAGATTTTGCTGTATTGCACATGGTTTGCTATCTCGTTAGCAAACAACGACATGGCGTATTTATCATCTAATGGCGGTAAGCCGTGTGCCGAAAGGTGCTCCAAAATAAGATTAGCACCGTAATCTCTCGCAAATTCGGTAAGGAATTTTACTACAGTTCTGCGGCAATAGCGCATATCTACAGCATAAGCCACATTTTCAAAACTTCTTTTCTTGTAACTATCCGGTATTAACAGTAAAGGGCATGCAACATGATTGAGGACTGTCTGAATATCGACATGACATAGCAATTGATGAGTAACATGCGTTTCTATGCCTTTTATCATTAACCAGATACCTTTTCTAATCACCAGTTCGCTGATATCTTTTTCAGAATAATCGCTTGCATCAACATCCCAACTCACGGGTTTGAAGCCATCGTTTGACCCCACAGATGTTGCTTCGGACATTTCATTAGAACTCATATTTATTCCAGCATGAGTGCTGGCTTTGACTAATTTTCTCCGTGTTTTCAGTTTTTTCACCTTCACGATATTCAGGATCAATAAATCAGCCTTAACTTTTTGAGCGATAGTGAAAGCAAACTCCTCTGCATTTTCTGCTCCCCTGGAGCCATCATTCAATACAAGTATGGTCCTCATAACCAGTCGATAATCAAATGTGAAATTTCATATAAAACTGGCAAAATAAGGCGCTAGTAAAAATGATGCAAATCATCAAATACAATGATGGGAAACATCCTCTGCCATGAATGACCGCAGATGAACCCACTAACGACAATAAATTAGGGACTCATAGCCAAGCCACTTATAAATACTTGTTGTTAGGCTACCAGATAAAAGCGATTTCTTAGTTGAGATTATGAACTCAGCAGGTTAAGCCAACTATTAACGTTAAAAGCGGACCTAGCAAAGAAAAAGCCACGTAAATCAATAATCTACATGGCTTCAACTTTCAGCGGTGAGGGAGGGATTCGAACCCTCGGTACAGTTTCCCGTACGTCAGTTTAGCAAACTGATCCTTTCGGCCTCTCAGGCACCTCACCTTTTAATAAACAAATCCCCGTTTTTGGGACTGCAAATATAGCGATTCGCGTAAATCGTCAAAAAATATTTTCAGTATTAGTTGAATAAGTTGATTGAGTTGGATTAAGTTGACTGAGTTAGAATAAGTTGTATTATAAAAATAAATCAAACGCCGGTTAGCAGGTCAACTTAATCAACCATTCAACCACTTAACTCAATCAACTAACCTCAATAATCCACCCTAACGTGATAAATACTTCCCAACATCCGCTTAAAGATAGTTTTAATGGTTTCTATATCTTTTAACGTAATGTTACTGTCTTTTAACTGATCCTGGTTCAATTTGTATTTTACGATGCGGTCAACCAAATCGCTGATAGATTTTTCGTCCGGTTCGCGCAGTGAACGCGAGGCGGCTTCAACCGAGTCGGCCAGCATCAAAACGCCGGTTTCTTTTGAGTATGGAATAGGTCCCGGATAACGGAAAATATTTTCGTTAACAAACTTTTCAGGAAAGTTCTTCAGAAACGACTGGTAAAAATAATCCACCCTGGTATTGCCGTGGTGTGTACGTATAAAATC
>JAFAKI010000261.1 GCA_019235595.1 Mucilaginibacter sp.
GGTAATTACAAATTATATGTTCCGGGCATAAAATTCCATGTCTTCGAAACCATGTCCATTTTTACATTTCCAATAGTTGCATTAGCCATATTAACCAACGCAACCGCAATCAGGCGACTGATAGACGCAAAAAAGGCACTGGAGAACAAATGATTATGAAACATTCTTTTTTTAATTTAATGCGACTAAGTTTTTTATTTCTCATTTCATTGATATCCATTACGACTGCGTATGGGTATCCACGAAACCCCGATAAAAGTACGAATGGTGATAAGGGTGCTAATGTGGTTTATCCTGTTCCCCCTACTAGTCCCGAAAGATTGTTTTACGTTCAACGTACCCCGAACTCAAATACCATTTTGTACGATCTGAATTTGAACAGCGATGGAAAACTAAATACAGAACAGCCTGTGAAGGTATATTGGATAAAATATAATGAAAGAGGCCAACGCGAGGAATTAAATTATATTCAACGTAAATTTGCATACGGTTTAAACGCAAAAGAGTTGAACAACGGCAGTTATGATATCAGATTTGTGTCATACAAGAAGTTTCCGCTCACTTTAATGAAAGGCGAAGACGGAAAATATCATATCTTCGCGTCGATCGCAAAAAAACAGGTTATACTCAACCGTATTTTTGTAAAGATTGAAGGCGGCAGCTTTTGGATACCGAATGTTCTGTACGTTGAGGTAAAAGGTACCGACCCGGAAACAGGCAAAGAAATAGTTGATCGTTTTAAACCCTGAAGTTGATGAAAAAGAAATTTGTTTCTAATTCACAGGAATCTGTGAGAATGTTTAAAAGTGACTTCTTTGAGGCTTTATCAAAGGTGCACTTCCTCATACCGGTATTTATTTTTATGCCGGTTATATTTTATTGCATTTACAGATACTTTTTTATAGCCGAATTACCGGTCCTCACTTTTTTCGGGTTGTTTTTCGTAGCCCTGTTTGTTTGGACGTTTGTTGAGTATATCATGCACCGGTTTGTATTCCATTATGCGCCGCCGGATAAACCATGGGCACAGCGTTTACATTTTATCTTTCACGGTGTTCACCATGACTATCCAAGCGATGCCAAACGTTTAGTATTACCACCATCGGTAAGTATTCCGTTGGCTACAGGCTTTTTCTTTTTGTTTAAGGCCATTCTGCCTGTTGACTATATCTGGGGCTTCTTTCCCGGATTTATCCTGGGTTACCTGATTTATGATGAAACCCACTACGCTATTCACCATTTCAATTTCAAGGGAAACATCTGGAAAAAAATAAAACAACACCACATGCTGCATCATTATCAGGATGCCGACAAAGGTTATGGTGTGAGCTCGCCTCTTTGGGACAAGGTGTTCGATTCCGACTTCATCAAAAAATAGAATGGGCAATGATACCGTCCAGAACAATGCGGTTACCGTAAGGTCTGTAACTGTTGTTTCGATTGTATCATTTGCATACTTATTATTTTCTGCTTTCCTCGTCGATTTTAAATCCGACCAGGTAGTATTGGTGGTGCTTTTTAACCTGCTTTTTTATGCATCTGCCATTACCCGTAAATTCATAACCGGTTTTTCCATATTCGTGGTGTACTGGATCATATACGACTATATGAAGGCCTTCCCTAACTATGAATACAGCGCCGTACATATAGCCGATATTTACAATTTTGAGAAGCGCCTCTTTGGTATTCATTTCCAGGGCAAATTGCTTACCCCAAATGAATACTTACGATTAAACGGCACAACTTTTCTGGACATTCTTACGGGCATATTTTATCTATGCTGGATACCTGTACCGATGGGCTTTGCTGTTTACCTGTTTTTTACCAGGAGAAGGCAATTTCTGCTATTCCTGCTCACTTTTGTACTGGTCAATTTTATAGGCTTTATCGGCTATTATACTTTCCCGGCTGCACCGCCTTGGTATGTGCAATATTATGGTTTTACCTTCCATCAATTGACCATGGGTAATACTGCAGGGCTCGCAAAGTTTGATGCTTATTTTCATGTAAGTATTTTCAAATCAATATATGCCAAAGGCTCGAACGTGTTCGCGGCCATGCCCTCCCTGCACTCCTCCTATCCGGTAATCGTATTGTATTATGCCTTGAAAAACAAACTTGGCAAAGCCAATATTTTCTTTGGAATCGTGATGATCGGTATATGGTTTTCTGCAGTATATCTCAGTCACCACTATATATTGGATGTATTGGCGGGAATATTGTGTGCCATTATCGGAATCTCGCTATTCAATGTTATCCTATCCAAAGTGCCTCTTTTCAGAAAATTTATTGATAACTACGAAGCCCTGATCAAGTAGAATATCGGGAAACACATTGTACTAATTACTATACTTTGCGCCAATTTGTCTGATTCTCTTCTATTTAAATAATCAACCAATTCGATTGATTTAAAGTCATATTAAAGCGTAATGAAGCTGACTTTAAGCATTAAGGCACGGCTTTTGTAGTTAACAAGCGTCAATTTGATAAATATATTTATGCCTTACACGAAAAAACTGGTACTGCTTATTATATTTTTACTGAGTTCCTATACTTTGTTCGCAAGCGTCAACAGGATTGACAGCTTGGGCTTGCAAGAGCAATCAACTTCAAAAATAAATCCGATAGATAGCCTAAAAAAGGTATTGAGTAATGTGGCCGATGATTCGCTAAAAGCTCCGCTGTATAGCAAAATAGCTTCTCAATATTTGAGATTTGATTCGGTAGCGAATAAAAGGGATCATCATTTTTTTCAAACCGGAGCTATCAATAACACACTTTCAGCCATTCATTATTATTCAAAATACAACGATACTACAGGCTTACGCAATAGTTTTGATGTTCTGGCGAGGGTTTATCATGCGCAGCATAAATACATTCAGGCAAAATGGTTCATCATCCAGTCGAATTCGCTGTCGCGCGCAATGAATGATAATCCGAATACGATAGCCTCTTTGCTTGAATTAGCCTCTATAAAAACCGATATAAAGGATTATAAACTGGCTGTGCGCGACTTAAACGAAGCATTGTCGATTTCGTCAAAAAATCATATGGCAAAAATGGAGGCTGAAGTTCAGTTGCATTATGCAATGTTTTATAACATAATCAAAAACTCCGAAAAGGCAGCCGCCGCTATGAAACGATACGATGCCATTAATGACAGTATCAAACGAGATCATGAAGCGCGAATGCTAGCTAAACTAAAGACTACTGACTCCCTGCAGCAGGTCAAAAAAAAAGTTTATATGAGCAGCAACGGAAAGCGCTTCTCTACAAAAATGGTATTAATATCGTCCTTATAATTGTTATTGCTTTAATTGTCATCAGCATATTTTTTGTTTACAAACGCAAGCGCGGTGGTTATTGGCGTTCAAGAGTCAAACACCATCGTCATTCCAAATAATAGTTTTGCAGATAGATAAGATTCGTTTAAACCTGCCGTTTGATTAAACGTCAATAGGATATATGAAGAGATTTTTTTTGGCCGGATTATCGATGTTAGTTATCCTGCTTATTTGTATTTCTGCCGCTCCGCAACACATCAATAACGACCGTTTCAAAGAAGAGTTTCTAAGCCGCATCAATAAGATCCGCGCAAAAGGCTGCAATTGCGGTGTTACCTATTTCCCTCCTGCTCCCCCATTAAAATGGAATGATGATCTGGAATTTGCCGCGCGCGGGCATGCGCTGGATATGTCAGAGCGTCACTATTTTAGTCATACCAGTATGAATGGCCGCAGCATGTCCGATCGCGCCCTGGACGCGGGCTACGGCTTTAAAGGCTACAAAACCTATGCTGTTGGCGAAAATATTGCACAGGGCCAAATGAGTATCCCCGAGGTAATGAACGGCTGGCTACACAGCGAAGGACACTGCCGTAACCTGATGAACCCTGCTTTCAAGGAAGTAGGCGTAGCCGAAATAGACCATTATTGGGTGCAAGACTTTGGCGGACGCGGAGAATTCTCTGCACGCGAACAACAAATGATCAAAAGTGGTAGATATAAACTGGTGCAAAAGGAGGAGTCAGATGGGCATTAACTCCAGCTCATTAGTCGCATCACCCTGATAAATTCTGGCTGCAAAGCCGCTTCAATAGTTATAACTTCTCCATTAACCGGATGATTGAAGGTTAACTTTGATGCGTGCAGCAGCATCGTCGTCATTTCCCATTTCTCCTTAAACAACTTATTCTGTTTATTGCATCCATGCGTCCGGTCGCCAATGACCGGATGAAAAATATGCGCAAAATGTTTTCGTAACTGATGCATGCGACCTGTTTTCGGAGTAGCTTCTACCAGTGAATACCTTGAAGTTGGGTATTTGCCAAATGGCACATCCAGTTCGGCACGTTTTAAAGTATGATAAGTCGTAAAGGCATCCTGGAGGGTACCGTTTTCTTTTCTTAAGGGATAATCAATCTCACCGTTATCCGCCGTATGTCCGCGTAAAATTGCGAGATAAGTTTTACTAACTCTGTTATCCGCAAATTGCTTCTGCATTTCTATCTCAATGGCTTTGTCAAAAGCAAATAGCAATACCCCTCCTGTTTTTCTGTCGATACGATGAACCGGGTATACCTTCTGCCCTACCTGGTCGCGTAATAATTGTAAAGCGAAAACTTCAGCATCCGCAGCAATATTGGAACGATGAACCAACAGGTCATGAGGTTTATTAATAGCGATCAGGTGATCATCCCTGAATACAATATCCAACATTTATTGACCTGTCTTTTTATCTGATGATTGACCGGGACTTGCTTTACTTTGAGCAGGTTTCTTCTCCATCGGTCCGCGTTTGAAGACAATCAATCCATTCAGAAAATTACGCAGTAATTGATCGCCACAGGGCTTAAAATTAGGATGATCTTTATCCCGAAATATGGCTCCCAGCTCTGTTTTAGTTGTATGAAAATTTACGAGACTACAAATATGGACAATATCGTCGTCACGTAATTGCAGTGCAACACGCAATTTTTTCATTATATCGTTATTACTCATTCCTGCCGTTCTATAGGTTGCAAAGTTAACAGTAAAGTTCAAAGCAAACATAAATTAAAGACATCCGTAACAGACTTCTGACTCAAAACTTTTGACTTAAGACTTATTTGTACCTTTGCAGCCAAATTAAACGCTTGTGTGGGCAGAGAAATTAAAACTAAGTAAACAACTGGTGCGGTCGGTAACCGCAGCCGGGTATTTCACTCCAAAAGAAATACAAACCAAAACGCTCAGCCGGATCATCGGCGGACAGGATATTATCGCAATAGCCCCTGAAGGCAGCGGCAAAACTACCGCCTATATCCTTGGTGTTCTGACTCGTTTAAAATATGGTTTTGAAGAAGCACCAAGGGCGCTTATACTGGTGCCCGATAAAGATAAGGTGCTTGAGGTTATAGGCAAGTTTGAATTATTAAATCAAAATGCCAGCATTCGTATAGTGGGTTTATACTCCGAACCATCTATACAGAGCCAGATGGACGCTTTAGCCGACGGAGCCGATATTGTAGTAGCCACTCCCGACAGGGCCCGCGCTATCTACCTGAAGCTGGGCTTGAATCTGAATAAGATCATGATGTTGGTGATTGACGATGCAGCGGAGATTGTGAGATTGGGTGCACAATTGCCCGTAGCCGAATTGGCAAATAGTATAATCAAATGCCAGCACCTGGTATTTACCGAAGTAATGCATGGTAAGCTGGAGCAAATGATTGATCCTTTTATGAATATGCCGGCGGTGATTGAAGTTGAAGAATTGAGTGCATCTACCGCGGAAATACTTGAACAGGTTTTATATCATGTACCTGACTTTAAAACCAAGCTTAATTTGTTGGCCCTTCTTCTTAAAGATACTGCTCCGACCGATAAGGCAGTCGTTTTTGTAAGTACGCGTCTGAATGCCGAAAGAGTATACAACCATATCCGACTAAGCCTGAAGAATGAGGTGGCGATACTAAACCCGATGATGTTTGAGTCGAAAGGATTTAGTTCGATAGCAGAATTTAAAGCACAGCAGCAGGTAAGGTTTTTGATTGTTGCAGATGAATTGAAAGATTCATATGATCTGGATGGTATATCGTTGTTGGTGCACGTTGAGATACCCGCGGACACCGATATTTTTATTCACAGAATGATAAGAACTGATGATGAGGCTGCCAGGGCACAATCCATCAGCATGGCTACCGACCTTGAGCTGTCACTGGTAAAAAAAATCGAGCAAAATATTGGGCAAAAGATTAGCCTGATGGACTTGCCTGAAGCTTTTCAAATCGCCACGGTCCAAAAGGATAAAAAAACGATCAAACAAGACAAGACTTCAAAAGATGAGGAGCCATCGCGGGGTGCAGCCTTTCATGAAAAAAAGGCAAGCAACAAAAAAGATTATAACTACAGTGCGGGCACCAAAGCAAAAATGAATAAGAAGAAAAAGCATTAAAACAATGAACGAACCATTTGACATAGAAATAAACGGCGTTACTTATTCGATATTTCCTGAAGGTGAGGATATTTACGCCGTGTTCAAAGAAGGTGAAGACTATTTAAGGATCCAGAAGGATACAGAATCACACTGGCTCAAACTTGACCCTGAAACAGAAATGCCTCTTTTTGACAATGACGAGGAGGTAAACACAATCGGTCGCGAAATCGAAGCCTATAAAGAAGAGTAAAAATCTTGTAACAAACTATAAATCCGTGGTTAATCATTCAGATTAATTGAGGAAATGATTAGTTTTATTTTCGTAACCCTAACTAATCATTTTTCGCAATTAAACTATGACTGCAAACCCGGCTGACGATTTTCAGAAAACTTCAACCCGTCTTTATTCTTTGGACGCCCTTCGCGGATTCGACATGTTTTGGATCATGGGGGCTGAAGAAATATTTCATGCCCTGGCGGACGCTACCAAATGGGGACCATTCGTCGCTATCTCCAACCAACTCACCCACCCTGCATGGAATGGCTTTCATTTATATGATCTGATTTTCCCCCTGTTCCTGTTCATGGCAGGGGTATCCACGCCATTTTCGGTAGGTCGTGACCTTGAAAAAGGCAAATCGCGCCAACAGCTACTCGTCAGAGTAATCAAAAGAGGTCTCATCCTCGTACTATTAGGTATTATTTATAATAACGGCCTTAATATTAAACCCATCGCCGAAATACGCTTTGCTTCGGTTTTGGGTCGAATTGGTTTGGCTTATATGTTTGCTAATATCATCTATCTCTATTCGGTTGATAAGTGGCAGATATTCTGGTTCTGGTTTTTCATCATTGGTTATTGGTTGCTTTTAAAGTTCACATCCGCACCCGGGTTTCCCGCAGGCGATCTGACCATGCAGGGCAATTTTGCTTCTTATATGGACAGAACGATACTACCCGGCCGCCTCTATTTGAAAATACACGACCCCGAAGGATTGTTCTCTACTATACCCGCC
This sequence comes from Mucilaginibacter sp., assembly GCA_019235595.1. Taxonomy (GTDB): domain Bacteria; phylum Bacteroidota; class Bacteroidia; order Sphingobacteriales; family Sphingobacteriaceae; genus Mucilaginibacter. The sequence goes on from JAFAKI010000261.1 coordinate 7,434, forward strand.
ATTAGTACAGGGCTGCTGGGTATCCTGACAGGTATCACCCTAAAGAAAACAACGGTTACCCAAATACAAAA
>JAFAKI010000051.1 GCA_019235595.1 Mucilaginibacter sp.
CATCTGCCGAAATGATGACCGAAGACTTCATCGAGGATGAAGACGTGGTGATCACCATCTCACATGAAGGATACATCAAACGTACACCGCTTACCGAATACCGCAGACAGGGCAGGGGCGGTAAAGGCGCAATCGGCAGCAACAGCCGCGATGAAGACTTTATTGAGCATCTGTTAGTGGCATCAAACCACAACTATATGTTATTCTTTACCGAAGCCGGTCGATGCTTCTGGCTGAGAGTGTTTGAAATTCCGGAAGGTACGCGTACTTCAAAAGGCCGTGCTATCCAGAATATCATTAATATTCCTAAAGAAGAAAATATCAAGGCCTTTATCAAACTAACCAGTTTGAAAGATCAGGAATATCTTGAAAACAACTTCATTATTATGTGTACCCGAAAAGGTACCATTAAGAAGACGTCGCTGGAGGCTTATTCGCGTCCAAGGGCAAACGGTATCAACGCCATCAATATCAACGAAGGCGATATGCTGCTGGAAGCCAACTTAACCAGTGGAAGCAGCGAAATCGTAATGGCGCTGAAATCGGGTAGAGCGATCCGCTTTAATGAATCTACCGTTCGTCCGATGGGCCGTACCGCTACAGGCGTGCGTGGTATCAGTTTGGAAGACGAGAACGATGAGGTTGTAGGCATGATCAGCATCGACAATCCTGAAACAACAGTACTGGTAGTATCTGAAAAAGGTTACGGTAAACGTACCGATATTGACGACTACCGCGTTACCAACCGTGGCGGTAAGGGTGTTAAAACACTTAACGTTACCGATAAAACAGGAAAACTTGTTGCCATAAAAGGTGTTACTGATAAAGAAGATCTGATGATCATCAATAAATCGGGCATTATTATCCGTATCGCTGTTAGTGAGTTGAGAACCATGGGACGCGCTACGCAAGGAGTGAGGTTGATCACCCTAAAAGGTGACGACGAGATCGCATCGGTAGCAAAAATCGAACATGATGAGGACGAGGAAGCACAGGATAATATTGAAGGATCTGAAAATCCGGGTACTGAACCGTCAAATGGTGAAGAAACTGAATAAAATATGATTGGCCGCAAGGTAATAGTACTTCTTATTATATCATTATTTTCTGCTTCGGTTTCCTTTGGACAAACAGAGGTATTTAAAAGCGTAGTCAATAATCTGGCTTTTTATAAACAGAAAAAAGACCTTAAATACCTGACCGGCGCCAAAAAGTCAGTGGACAGTTTGATCAAAACGCATGCTGATTCAGTTGATTTGCAAAAGAGCGTTTACAAGGCCATTGTTTACTCGAGTATCGTGTATATCGATTCGACGAATAAAACCAAACAGCCGGCAAACTTCTTTGATCAGACGCGCCGCCACCTGGATAAGCTGATGGCCAATAAAAAAAGCTATAAATATCAACCTGAAATCGACTATTGCCGGCATTGCATAGCCAATGTTTATTTGCGCCAGGGTTTTGATTACATGCGGATATCAGATTTTAATAACGCCATCGCAACTTTTCAGAAAGCGAAGAAATATGCGCCGGAATTTAAAAATCTGAATGCTTATATCGCTTACGCTAATAACAGATTGGGAAATTTATTGGATGCGGGAAAGTATTACACCGATCTGCTAAAAACCGACAGTACAAAGGTTGAATATATCGAGGCGGCATCGAATACGTTTAAAGCGATTGGGGATACCGCCAAGGCTTTGCAGGTATTGCAAAAAGGAAGAAAGCATGTGCCCGACGACAAATTTTTGCTGCTTGACGAGGCCAACATTTATAATAATAAGCGCGATTATCGCGCATTGGAACCATTGTTGCCCAAACTGCTGGATGAAAACCCCAATAACGAAGAGGTCGTTTTCATCAGCGCCAATTGTTATGATCATTTAAATAAATTTGATAAGGCAGAATCATTATATTTACATGCCATTGAGTTGAACAGTTCTTTATATGAACCGATATATAGTCTTGGTGTTCTGTATTTTAAAGCAGGCTTATTGAAACGTGGCGACGATA
>JAFAKI010000301.1 GCA_019235595.1 Mucilaginibacter sp.
GCTGATTAAAAAACGATACTTGTTTAGATAGTTCCGTTTTAAGGTAAGGTCATTGTTGATGTTCCGCATAACGTATTAGCTCCTTCTTTAAAGCTAATTCTATTACCGAATTATCTGACCTTTACAATTGCGATGAACGGCCAGAGGGGTGAAGAAGCAATCGCGAACTATACAGGGCGAAAATGCAAGACCGCTCTGCGCAGTTCGCGATTGCCACACTACGTTCGCAATGACATAGTTGCTTGCGGATTCCATTCAAATTCATGCGCAAGATAACCTTAGCATTATTTTTGAAACCCTCAACCACAGATGTTGACAATTATTTAACACAAAACCCTTTTATTTAAGCCGGAATCTTTTTACGTTTGAATTTTTTCTTGATGTAACTTCTCTTTCTTTTTTACCTATAGAGAATGTTACGCGTCGATAGCACCAAACCCTGCCAAATTATCTATGCCGTATGCCGGCACGAGTACCTATCGTATGTGCTTGAGCCGCATATTGTCCAACTTAATCCCAATGGCGAGTTTTCTTTAACTTATCAGCGACTTTTTTGCACCACTGCCAAAGAGTTCAGCGAATTTTTGGATGAGACCGATTTTAAACTGATCAGGCTGTTGGAGGAGATGGAGCAGGGTAACGTTATCAAAAAATTCTACAAGAAGCCCATCCGTCCTTTTGAGTTTTTTGGAAAGATATTTAACGAGCAACTTTTTGATACTATTCGCCCTAAAATAGAAAAGCGCATGGCCGAGGCTTTGGGCATGCTCCATAATAAAGAGATATACCTGATGAGCAAGGAGGGCTACCCTGCCGAACGTAAGTTGCAGATTGCCACCGAAGCAGCATCTGTGCTGTTCCATTTTAGGCGCGACGATACCGAGATCAGGTACTTCCCTACCATCAAATACCAGGGCATGCGGATTGAGTTCATGTTCAAAAATGCCGAGATCATTTGTAACCACCCCGCATGGATGCTGCTGGATGACACGCTATATTATTTCGATAGAGAGATAGAAGGCAAAAAGCTGATGCCCTTTCTGAATAAGAGGTACATCGCTATCCCGCGTTCCTCAGAAGTATCCTACTTTGAAAAGTTTGTAGCGCCATTGATAGAAAAGCATAATGTGTATGCTGAAGGCTTTACCATCAATACAGAAAAATACGATGCGAAGCCTGTCCTCAAACCCATTTATGTAGAAGGCGGCACCTCGCAATTGCAGTTATGTTTTAGGTATGCCGGTTATATTTTTCCTTATGGCGATGGCAGGCATGTGTCGGTTAGGATGGAGCAGAATGGCGATGACTATATCTTCCATCGTATCAAACGCTCTGTTACCTGGGAAAAAAATAAACTGCAGTTTTTAGAAGAAAAGGGCTTGCATATTGTTTCCTCATTGTTTCAGAACCTTGAGGTGACCAATACTGACGAAGATGCTGATCAGTCGCTATCCATATTCGAATGGCTCAATATACATCATGATGCGTTGATGGCCGAGGGCTTTGAGATAGAGCAGCCCGAAGGACAAAAGCGCTATTTATTCGGCAGCAGCAAGATCGATGTAGAAGTAACAGAAAACAACGACTGGTTTGATATTTACGCCGTGGTTTATTTCGGGCCATATAAAATACCGTTCATCCAGCTCAAAAATCATATCCTGAACCGCAAAAAGGAATTCACTTTGCCTAATGGTGAGATAGCTGTGATACCCGAAAAATGGTTTTCACAATACAGCAACTTGCTGCATTTTTCGGAAGGCGGTGAAGCCTTGAAACTGCGCCGGCATCACATAGGTCTGGTAAATGAACTGGCTGACGGAGAGTTGGCGGGCGTGACCATGAGCCGTAAGCTTCAAAAACTGAGTGAGTTTGAAGATGTGGGCGATATTTCGATGCCGCATTGCTTCAAGGGCAGCTTAAGACCCTATCAAAAAGCCGGCTTCAACTGGTTCCACTTTTTGCAGAACTACCACTTTGGCGGATGTCTTGCTGATGACATGGGTTTGGGTAAAACCATCCAAACGCTTGCCTTGCTACAAAAGCACAAGGAAGATACCGAGGCGGCAAGTGGCAAAAGCACTTCGCTCATCATTATGCCTACATCGCTCATTTACAACTGGATGAATGAGGCTAAAAAGTTCACGCCAAAGTTGCGCATTATGGTGCATACGGGTACATTTCGCTATAAGTCACCGGAGACCTTTGCTAACTATGATGTGGTGATCACCACATATGGCATTACCCGGATAGATATTGAACTGTTCAAGACATACTTCTTCGATTATATTATACTCGACGAAAGTCAGAATATTAAAAATCCTTCGTCAAAATCATATCAGTCGGTGAAGCAATTAAAATCACGCTTTAAGCTGATATTGAGCGGTACGCCGGTTGAGAACTCAGTGAATGACCTTTGGACACAGATGTCGTTTATTAACCCGGGCTTACTGGGCAGTCAGCAGTTTTTTCAGAATGAGTTTGTAACGCCGATAGAAAAGAAAAAGGATGAGGATAAAGCGCGCAAACTACAAGCGTTGATCAAACCCTTTATTTTACGCCGTACCAAGGAGCAGGTGGCCACCGAATTACCGCCAAAAACAGAAAACCTGTTCTACTGCAAAATGAGCGACGAACAGGCCAGTGTTTATGAAAAGGTAAAATCGGAGTACCGCAATGAATTGCTGAGGAGCCTGGAGGATGGCACCTTTGCGCAAACGCAAATACAGGTTTTACAGGGTTTGATCAAACTCAGGCAGATTGCTAACCATCCCTCAATGATTGATGAGCAATATGAAGGTGACTCTGGTAAATTTGAGGACGTGGTACATACCTTATCCAATGTTTTGGACGGCGGTCACAAGGTATTGGTGTTTTCGCAGTTTGTAAAGCAACTGTCTATCTACCGCAACCATTTGGAGCGCGAAGGCATCCCTTATGTTTACCTGGATGGCAGCACACAAAACCGTGGCGATGTGGTAAAACGTTTCCAGGAGGATGAAAAAACAAGGGTTTTCTTAATATCGATCAAAGCGGGCGGCGTAGGTTTAAACCTGACCGAAGCCGATTACGTATTCATCCTCGACCCATGGTGGAACCCGGCCGTAGAGCAGCAGGCAATTGACCGTACACACCGCATCGGGCAGACCAAGAATGTGTTCATCTACAAATTCATTACCAAAGATTCGGTTGAGGAAAAGATACTGGCATTGCAAAACCGCAAACTAAAGGTAGCCCGTTCCCTTATTACTACCGAAGAAAGCTTTATCAAATCGCTTTCTCCGGAGGATATTAAAGAGATATTGGGGTAAGCTTGATTTCGGAAGTCGGAATGTTGATTGCGGAATTGAATTAAGTTATATTTTACTCTTAAGGCAACACATTCTCTGGTGCTTAACGTAATTAAACAAATTCCGCTTAATATTGTATAACCATTACTCAAAAAGCACAATTACCATGAAAAAGTTATCTCTCTTTATTTTAATGATTTTTAGCAGTGTATTTGCTTTTAGTCAGAGCAAAATGGCCTGCTGTAAAGAGTCGGCCACGCAAAAGTTCGCCATGCTCGCTTCTGACAAAAAGTTTGTAATGTCTCATGCTAATCCCCGGCCGTATCATTTTCAAAGTACCATTGGCAAAGCCATAACCTACAAAACAGCAGATGGCAAAGAGGCCAACGCTTTTGAAATAAAAGCCAAGAAATCGACTAACAACTGGCTTTTTGTGATACACGAATGGTGGGGATTGAATGATTTTGTGAAGCACGAATCGAAAAAAATATACAATGACCTGGGCGATGTAAATGTGCTCGATCTGGATTTATATGACGGCAAAGTGGCTACCACCCGCGAAGATGCAGGCAAATTTATGCAGGCTGTAAAAGAAGACCGTGCACAGGCTATTATTAAAGGCGCGGTGGCTTATGTCGGTCCCAATGCACATATCGCTACTATAGGCTGGTGTTTTGGCGGAGGATGGAGCTTGCAGGCAAGTATACTGGCAGGCAAACAAGATGTAGCCTGCGTAATGTACTATGGCATGCCCGAACAGGATATAAATAAATTGAAAACCCTGCATGCGGATGTCTTGGGCAATTTTGCCAATAAAGATGGATGGATTAACCCTAAAGTAGTGGCCCAATTTGAAGCAAACATGAAAGCTGCCGGTAAAAAACTGGAGGTGCATCAATATGATGCCGATCATGGTTTTGCCAACCCGAGCAATCCCATTTATGATAGTGGAGCTACTAAAGATGCCTATGCGCATACTATTGCTTTTTTGAAACCACGATTAAAATAGTTTGCAGTTGCCAGTTTGCAGTTTGCAATTGAGATAAATTGACCGGCGACTGCAAACTGCTTACCGCCCACTGTAAACTGCTAACTGCTTTTTCGTAACATTGCAGAAAAATTTACCTGTTGACATCTTCGGCCAAGAAAATATTTTCGTACCTGCTCAAGGGAGTGATCCTGGTTTTGGCAGGTCTTTTTATTTATCACCGGGTCAATAACAATACCAACCTCAAGCAGTTCGAAACACTCATCTCTCATATCAGCAATCGACAGGTAGTTATCACCATGACATTTGTAGTGCTGCTGATGGTGGTTAACTGGTTGCTGGAGTCATTTAAATGGCAATATCTTGCCCGCGCTTTAGTTAGAGTATCGATATGGGAAGCCATAGAAGCTGTTTTTTGCGGGCTAACCTGGGCCATATTCACCCCTAACCGCATCGGCGAATACGGCGGCCGCGTGATGTTCCTCCCCAATCGCAAACGTATACACGGCGTATTTGCAATGGCGGTAGGGTCGTTCGGCCAAAATGTGATCACAAATATTACTGGTCTGCTGGCTTCGCTATGGTTTATCTATTATTTCTTGAACATCAATACCTGGCTTTACTTAGGGATCGCAGTTTTGGTGGTAGCCTTTTTGATTTTGTTGAATATCTTTTACTTCAATATCAAATGGTTGGTCGGTCTTTTAGACCGGATTCGATTCCTCGAAAAATACCGTCGCTTTTTCGACATCATGGGCCGGTATTCGCATCGGGAATTATTGACGGTCATCGGCTATAGTCTTGCCCGTTTTTTTGTATTCTCGTTTCAATATTATTTAGTCATTCATTTGCTGCTGCCCGACCTACCGTTTTTTCAAATGATGATGACGGTGATTGTCTTTATTTTCATCCAGTCAGCCATGCCTTCGCTTGATCTGCTGGATATTGGCGTGCGCAGTTTTACCGCAGCGCATTTATTTTCATACATAACTAACCAGCAATTAGCTATAATTGCAGCAGTATCGTCGATATGGCTGGTTAACCTGATCATTCCGGCTGCTTTGGGTTCAGTATTCGTTTTAAAATTGAGGTTTTTTGATCGCACTGCATAGTTACATATCCTTATTGCTTACCGGATTATATCTTTTCGTGTTGGCGTACCTTATCATAGGCTGGGCCAGGCTGAAACGACCTGTTTTCAATAATTCGGTACCATCAACCAAAGTAACGGTAATGATAGCCGCCCGCAATGAAGAAGCAAAGATCAGATATACCATTGACGACCTGCTTGCCCAAGATTATCCCAAACATTTAACGGAGATCATCATGGTGGACGATCACTCTACCGATAAAACGGCTGAGATCATCCGTACTTATGAAGACCGGGGAGTCAAACTGTTGCAATTGAATGAGGATAAACCACTCAATTCTTACAAAAAGAAAGCAATAGCGAAAGCAATCGACCTGTCCAGCGGTACGCTTATGGTAGCAACCGACGCCGATTGCCGCATGGGACCGAAATGGTTGTCTACTATCGTCAATTATTATGAAACCAATAATTCGGTAATGATCTCATCTCCGGTAGCCTATTTTGAAGAGCGGGGCTTGTTCGAATATATGCAAACGCTCGAATTCTCGTACCTCATTGGTATAGGTGCATCCTTTATCGGCAACGGACGGGCGTCTACTTGCAACGGCGCTAACCTGGCATACCGTAAAGATGTTTTTTACGAAGTCGGCGGTTTTAAAGGTATTGACGACCTGGCCTCAGGTGATGATGAATTATTGTTGCAAAAAGTGGCTGTCCGTTATCCCGGTCGAATAGGTTTTTTAAAATCAAGAGAAGCGATAGTTTATACCCATGCCAAACATACGCTCAAAGAATTTTTGCAACAGCGCAGGCGATGGGCGTCCAAGTCAACCAAATACAAGGACAAAAAGATAGTAGCTCTGGCAGTAGGCATCTGGTTATTTAATGTTTCGCTGCTGGTGAACCTGGTATTGGGCTTTTATAATGTCTATTTTTTTAAATTACTGGCTTTGCAATTTTTGTTGAAGTACCTGTTTGAATTAGCTTTTCTTTTGCCGATCACTTCATTTTTTAAACGCACCGCGTTGGTTGCCTTGCTCATTTTCCTTATCCCAATACATGTTATATATTTTGTTTACATTGGCTTAATTGGCAACAGTCGTAAATACGTTTGGAAAGACCGCGTGGTGAGATAAAAACAAAATTACGTTTAATAACTTTATTCGTTGCGGTTGTGTTTTAGCATGTAATCCGCTTGCTCTTGGGAAATGCTACCAGACATTTCTTCTGATAGTTTCTTTGTGGCTGTTTGAGGTGATTCTTTAACTATGTGGATGAGATTTAAGTACTCAAGATCCTCAATGATTTTTAGTGCCTTATTATTCGTGATTTTTACGGTGAGAGTCTCCATCTCTAATACGCTGTAAAAACAAATCTAACTAATATATATAACAAAAAACTGTTTACCCAGAGCATCGTTCTTAAAGCCTTACTGGCAATTTTGGCTAAAGCCCTTCTATCTTGTTATGCTTTCCGCCCCATAAATGGGACGGCAATGAATTTTACATTTATATTTTATACTTCATTGCCGTTGGCTTCAGCCAACGATCAACTAGATGTAGTTAAATGGCTTTAGCCTAAAATATACGCCCGACTTTCTAAGAGCGACTTTCCTTGATACTTTAACAAAACCTTTGCCATTAACCATAAATAAGCGATATTTAGCCAACTGATCTATTTCGAAAAGCATTGGCAGAACTAACTCCATCCCAGCGCACCTGGAAGGCATTCAAACAGAATAAAATAGCTGTAGCCGGATTGGTGTTTATCATTCTTTCTGTTCTCGTCGCTTTTTTGGGCTATATCATCATGCCCGATTCTACTCCCCGCGCCAATAACATGACCATTCAACTCAGCATCAAAAAGCCCGGAGCCACTTTTACTATGCTGCAAATCCGCAAAAGCGAGCCTGTTGATACCGTAAACCCTTTCAAGAAAATGTTATTTGGCCAGCCAGCCTTTTTTAAAGAGGTGCCGATTAAAGGCTATCGTTTTGCGCAGGACTCTATTTATGTAGATGAATACATTGGCGACGAGGATAAACCTGAAGAAAAAGCCTACAGCATAGTTGAAGTGCTAACGGGTAAAAAGACATCTGATCTGGTAAAATTTCATTCTGAATTTGGTCCGGTGCTGGTAAACGCCAAGCAACTGGAAGATAAGCTCGTTTCAGAACAGATCGTAAAACGGACCTTTTGGCTTGGAACAGATACCTACGGGCGCGACTTGCTAAGCCGTTTAATATTAGGAGCTCGTGTGTCGCTGGCTGTCGGCTTTATGTCGGTGATCATCAGTTTACTATTAGGCATAACGGTTGGTGCCATTGCAGGTTATTTTGGTGGCTGGGTAGACGCGTCACTTAGCTGGCTAATGAATATTTTATGGGCGTTGCCGGCTTTACTATTAGTTATCGCTATTTCATTTGCACTGGGTAAAGGCCTGTGGGAGGTATTCATAGCCGTGGGTTTATCCATGTGGGTGGAGGTTGGCCGCCTGGTGCGCGGACAGGTTTTAAGTTTAAAACAAGTGGAGTTTATTGAAGCTGCGCGCTCAATGGGTTTCAACAATGTGCGCATCATTCGCAGGCACATTTTGCCCAATATTATAGGACCGATTTTGGTACTCGCATCATCTAATTTTGCTTCGGCAATTTTGCTGGAGGCGGGTTTGAGCTTCCTGGGATTTGGTGCGCAACCACCCACGCCAACCTGGGGGAGCATGATAAAAGAACATTATGGTTATATTATAATGAATTCTGCTTATCTTGCCGTACTGCCGGGTTTGGCCATTATGCTGATGGTTTATGCCTTTAATTTGGTGACGGTAGGTTTGCGGGATGCATTTGACATAAAATCACAAAGTACACGGATTTAAGAAAATTTATTTATTATTTTGATCTGTCTCTAAACCATAAATGCAAAGTATCGAGGAAATTTCTGGCGAGGATGAGTTAATCAGGTTGCTGCTTAAAAGGCAGTCAGAATTAAACTCATTGCTTGAGGTTACCAGGGCTATTAATAAGAATATTTCGACACCTGTTCTGATCCAGATGCTCGAAGTAATTATGCAGAATTATCTGCAGGTGGGAAGGCTACGCTTTTTAATAGAGCATGAGGGTAGCTTTATCTGCATTTCGAGCTATGGCGGCGAGGTCGAGAGCACTAAGTCACTGCACAATGCCTGCAAGAAATTGAAGACCAAAACTGCAGCGCCACTAACACAACAAACAGACTCGCTTTTAAAGAATTACGATTATTTTATTCCTTTCTATCATAAAAGCAAGCCTTTGGCCTATGCCCTGATCGGTGAGTTTAATACTACCGATGAGATGCTGAATAATGATCTGAACTTCATCCAGACGCTCATCAATGTAATTGTAGTGGCGTTGGAAAATAAGAAGCTGTTCCGCGAACGGATGGAATCAGAACGTTTTAAACGTGAGATGGAATTGGCTCAAGAGGTACAGAATATGCTGATCCCGCTGAGGTTTCATAAAGATTCATCAGTCGAGATTGGCGCCAAATATTTTCCGCATCAGAACATTGGCGGCGATTATTTCGATTTTATCCGCCTAAATGATCACGAATTTATGTGGTGCATCGCTGATGTTTCGGGCAAGGGAATATCAGCGGCATTGCTGATGGCCAATTTCCAGGCCAGTTTGCGGGCATGGGCGTTGGTAGAAGATGATCTGACCACGATTATTGAGCGCCTTAACCAAATCATGTTGAGGAACACCAAAGGTGAAAGGTTCATCACTTTATTCCTTGCAAAATACAATGGCCACACCCGCAAGCTCAACTTCATTAACGCCGGGCATAACCCCTCTATTCTGTTTAGCGATGGTGAAGCCATATCTCTAAAGCTGGGTACAACAATGATCGGCGCATTTGATGAATTGCCATTTTTAAACCAAGGCGAAGTGGATGTAGAGCCAGGCAGCATGATATTCAATTATACAGACGGTTTGATGGATTATGATATACCTACCCAAAAAACCTGGGATGAAGATAAGCTGATGGACTTTGTAGTGAGCAACGGTAACCTTTCTCCCGACAAATTCAATCAGACCCTGCTAGATCATCTTAACCTCATCGTTAAGGGGAAGCCTATTGATGATATTACTTTGCTGACGATTAGGATATTTTAGTTGATTGAGTTAGATTTAGTTGATTAAGTTAAGTGGTTTAGTTTATCCAATTTTTTTCAACTCAATCAACCATTCAACTTAATCAAACTTAATCAACTATTTTTCGCCAACAAACTCTATTTTTGAAAAATGTTATCAGGCAGGTATCAGCATGAATTTATTGAGGCGGGATGTGATGAAGCCGGCCGTGGTTGCCTCGCCGGGCCGGTTTTTGCCGCAGCCGTTATCCTTCCCGATAATTTTGATCATCCCCTGCTAAACGACTCGAAGCAGTTGACTGAAGAAGTCAGGTATCAGCTCAGAGAAGAGATAGAAGAAACGGCATTGGCCTTTGCTGTTGCATCGGTTGACAATATCGAAATAGACAAGATCAATATCCTGAATGCTTCCTTTTTGGCAATGCACCGGGCAATAGAAAAGCTATCTGTCGTTCCGCAGTTTTTAATTATTGATGGTAATCGTTTCAACAAATACAAAAAGGTTCCGCATCAATGCATTGTTGAAGGCGACGCCAAATACCTGAGTATAGCTGCAGCATCCATCCTGGCAAAAACTTACCGCGACGATTTTATGAAACAGATAGCCCTTGAGCACCCTGAATATGACTGGCATAGCAACAAAGGGTACCCTACCATAAAGCACCGGGACGCGGTTTTAAAAATGGGTTTTACACCCTATCATCGACTTACTTTCCGCGTGACAGACCCGCAGTTAAGTATTTTCTAAAAGATGTTTTGATTAGGTATGCAGGGTTTTTACTTTTGTTAAAACCGCTTGCTTCAGTTGAAGATCCTGATTTTAACACACCGTGTACCATTCCCGCGAAACGGGGGCTACCCTATAGTGGTGTGCAACACCATTCTCGGATTGGTCAACCTGGGGCATGATGTATCGCTTGTATCGTTAAATGCTAAAAAACATATACACGAAAGCGAGGAACGGGATGAGCTGCTGGACAGAATAAACTACAGGGCTTATGACATTGACGCCAGTGTATCATTCTTTGACGGGATAACAGATATCTTCAGCAAAAGTACCTACAATATCGATAGGTACTATGATGAGGAATTCGATAAACTATTAATACGTACGATAAGAAATACACAGTACGACATCATCCAGTTCGAAGGGTTGTTTGTAGCGCCTTATGTCGATTCGGTCAGGAAAAATTGTTCATCCAAGTTGGTTTACCGTGCACACAATATTGAGCACCATACCTGGGAAACATTGGCCGAACAAAAAACAGATCCTTTCAAAAAAATCTATTTAAAGCTAATGGCGCGCCGTATAAAACGGTATGAGCTGCAGCAGATAAATAAATTTAATGCCATAACCGTTTTTACCGAGCAGGACCGGAATACCATTATGCATTACGGCGCTACGATACCGGTTGAAATTGTCCCATTTGGGCTTGATCTTGACCATTACAAGCCTGATTTTTCAAAAACAGAGTTTCCAAGTCTTTTCTTTTTAGGTTCGCTGGATTGGATGCCTAACCGGGAAGGTATCGAGTGGTTTTTAACGACATTTCATAATGACTTTGTGAATGACGAGTTACGGGTGAGGTTTTATGTAGCTGGTAATAACATCCCGGAAGAGTTTGATGACTATGATATATTGGGAAAGGTATTTATTCAGGGTGAAGTGGACGATGGGCTGGAATTTGTGAACAGTAAATCGATCATGATCGTTCCGTTGCTCTCGGGCGGTGGTATGCGTGTAAAAATTGTGGAGGGAATGGCCATGCAAAAATGTATTATTTCTACCTCGCTTGGTGCCGAGGGTATTCATTATAAAAATGGCGTGAATATACTGATTGCCAATACCCGTGATGAATTCCTGAAGGCTATTAAACGTTGTGTTGCCGACGAAGACTATATTAAGGCCGTCGGTATGAATGCCCGCAAACTGATAGAACAATGGCACGATGTAAATAAAGTGACCAGGGTTTTGGTGAGTATTTATGAGTCGTTGGGGTGAAGGTATTAATAATTTGAAAATTAGTTGATTTGAAAATTTGAAAATGACAAGAAAAACAGCTAATGGACTAACCTTAGTGTGTGCTAAAATAATCTTCAAATTTTCAAATTGTCACATCTTCAAATAGCTCAACCGAAATCAATAACCACTACAGCCTTTTTAACCCCTTCAACTTTTTCAACCCAATACAAACCAATTTATTACTTTTGCCGCCAATTAGTTTTTTATGAAGAATACGGCTTTAACCGATAAACACATTCAATTGGGTGCCAAGATGGTGCTTTTTGCGGGGTATAATATGCCAGTGCAGTATGCAGGGATCAATGTTGAACATGAAACTGTTCGTAAGGGAGTTGGTGTGTTTGATGTGAGCCATATGGGCGAATTTATTTTGAAGGGAGAAAAAGCGCTCGATCTGATTCAGCGCGTTACCAGTAACGATGCCTCAAAATTGTATGATGGTAAAGTTCAATATTCATGCCTGCCAAATGAAGACGGCGGTATTGTTGATGACCTGCTGGTTTACCGTATTGATGAAAAAACCTACATGTTGGTGGTAAATGCCTCCAACATAGAAAAAGACTGGAACTGGATATCAAAATTCAATACTGAAGGTGTGGAGATGAAAGATATTTCGGATCGCACTTCCTTATTAGCTGTACAAGGACCTAAAGCTGCTGATGCATTGCAAAGCTTGACCGACATCGATCTGGGATCAATGGAATACTATACATTCAAGAAAGGAACTTTTGCAGGTATCGAAAATGTATTGCTTTCTGCAACAGGTTACACCGGCGCTGGCGGGTTCGAGATTTATGTAGATAACAAAGATGCTGAAAAGCTTTGGAACGCTGTTTTTGAAGCTGGTGCGGCATTCGGCATAAAACCAATTGGCTTAGGCGCCCGTGATACATTGCGTCTTGAAATGGGCTTTTGCCTGTATGGAAACGATATTGACGACGCAACATCTCCTCTTGAAGCTGGCCTGGGCTGGGTAACTAAATTCAGCAAAGAATTTACCAATTCGTCGGCTCTGCAACAGCAAAAACAAGACGGGGTAAAACAAAAACTGGTAGGTTTTGAGATGATCGATCGCGGTATACCACGTCATGATTACGAGATAGTTGATGCAGATGGTAACCTGATAGGCAAAGTAACTTCAGGTACGCAATCACCATCGCTGCAAAAGGCAATCGGTATGGGTTATGTGAAAAATGAGTTCGCCAAAGAAGGCACCGAAATTTTTATCAGTATCCGAGATAATAAAGTTAAGGCAAAGGTCGTAAAACCACCATTTTATAAATAGATAGTCATTTGTCACTAGTCATTAGTCATTGGTAATGCATGGCTGACTAATGACCGGTGACTAATGACCAATGACCATTAAACTAATGACTAAGAATCTGCACGTTTGCCTTAGCCCCTCGCTTTTACCGCTTTACCAGGTCGACGAATATATTGCTGTTATTATTGATATTTTCCGCGCCACGTCATCCATCTGTTATGGCATTGAAAATGGCGCAGAAGCCATTATTCCAGTAGCAGAGATAGAAGAATGCTTAGCCTATCGTGATAAAGAAGCTGACTTTTTGCTGGCAGCCGAACGTAACGGCGAAGTAGTAGCGGGTTTTGATTTCGGCAATTCGCCATTCTCCTATACTAAAGAAAAGGTAGCTAACAAGACAGTTGTTTTAACTACCACCAATGGTACCCACGCATTGCATTTATCCAGATCAGCAAAAAAGATAGTGATTGGGTCTTTCCTAAACCTCTCTTCACTTTGCGACTGGCTTAAAACGCAAAACGAAAATATATTGTTGGTTTGCGCTGGATGGAAGAATAACTTTAACCTGGAAGACACCTTGTTTGCGGGTGCCGCGGTTGATCAGCTAAAATCAGGCAACTACAGAACTGATGACGCAGCGATTGCAGCAAATGACCTTTATCAGGATGGTAAAAAGGACCTGAATGCTTATCTGGCCAAAACCTCGCATAGCGAACGGTTAAAAAAGTTAGGTATAGAAGCAGATATTGCTTTTTGTCTTAATGTAGATATCACAACGGCAATCCCCATTTTACATGGGCAGCGCCTGGTAAAATTGCAGTAGTGGCAGCAGTAAACCTCTATACCCAAATTTAAAGCTACCACCTCACTGCAACGGCTAATGATTAACTCTGCAAAATCGCATTAGCCAATCTCCTTTTCCGTCTCCACGCTTTGAAGGCGATGAATATAGCAACACCAAATGCCCACAATGGCCATAAGGCAACTACTTTGAAAAACAGGTGTTCTAAAAACAACCACCCTTTATGCAGTGCCCTTTTAAATTTATAAGCGAAACCTATCGGCTTATCCGCCCTAACAATCTGTTTTGTATAAAAGGTAATATTCAAAGAGCTATAAAGTACCTGTTTATTTAAGTAATTCAATCTGCCCTGAGTCGATTCAATATCACTTCGTATTTCTGTCAGCTTGTTTTCAATCTCTAGCAGATCAGAAATTTTTGAGGCTTTTTTTAGCAAGTCCAGGTACCGGCTTTCCAGTATCTTTTTATTTGCAAGCCGTGTAGTAATATCAATATAGTTTGTAGTAACATCGGTTACGCTGATGTTTTTCGAGTCGATCTTATCCGCTGACGATGAAACAAAACTCAAAAGCTTATCAAAATTATTTGCAGGTATGCTGACATTCAATGTGTAATCTTTCCGGTTCACTTCGTTATCTGTCGATTCCTTATCTTCTACAACGTACCCTCCCAGGCTTTTCAACGTTGTCAGTATTTTTTGCCGGGTTGCAGCTATATCGTTAGTCTCAAAACTGATGTCGCCATTTTTAACTATTTTCCTTTCTATATCCTTATCGGGTTTATTTTCAAGCGCAACATATTCTTTAACCTGCTTTACGTCAGCACTGCCAACGGGCTCATCAATTTTTATTTCAGCATTAGGGTCACCCTTTATTGATTTAACGCCTGGATCAGCAACTTCCAATTCTTTTACTTCAGGAGGATTTTCTTCGTCCGCCTCATCAACAGCCTTGACGACCGGCGGGGGAAATCTTACTGCGTCATGATTATTGGTTTTGTTACCACATGAAGTGAAGAGCAACAGGATGGTTGCTGCAAGAACTAAACTTTTCATAATAAGGCGATTTAAGTATGTGGTATAAACGCCCATATCGTTATTTAATTGTGTTAAAAAATGTTAAATCGAAATATAAATCTAAATTATTTTATTTTTCGAAATAATATTTTATATTAGTGTATAATTTCAATATTGGCAGCAGCGTCTTTTTTCTGGCACACACATTTTCCTCTTCTTCAGCTGCTGCCATATTTTTACTGTTCTACTATCCTGAGCTTTCTTTTAGCCCTCCATCTTTTTATCAGTATGTAGACTACAATTGCCACTATAATTAATGGCCATATGTTGATAATACCAAAGAAGAGGTTCTGCATTAATTCCCAGCCGCCTTTAAGCGATGCACTCAGGCGGTCGCCTATGGTTGTTCCGCTATACTGAGGTGTTTGTTCGCTGTAGAAATTAACTTCAAGCGTACTATAGGCAACCTGTCTGCTTAAATAGTTTAGGGTACCTTGAGTGGAGTCGATGGCAGTACGGATTTGGCTAAGCTTATTTTCGATTTGCAATACGTCGCTCATTTTATCTGATCTTTTTAGCAATTCCTGGTAACGTTTTTCGAG
>JAFAKI010000228.1 GCA_019235595.1 Mucilaginibacter sp.
TTTCATCCAGCATTGGGTCAACCAATACGTCTATGCGGCTCAGGAAAAAGCTCGCCACTGATGCAATATGGCCAATGGAATGTCCTGCGGCCAAATGGTCTTCCAAACCTGCAATGTACGCCTCAGCAACTTCTTCGTAACGCGGTAATCCGAATAATAAGGTAACGTTGATATTGATACCTTTTGCTATTGAACTACGGATAGCGCCCAAACCAGGTTTTGTACCCGGTATTTTGATCATCACGTTTTTGCGGTCAACGGCTTTCCAAAGCTGTTCAGCTTGCTCAGCTGTTTCTTTTTCTTTCAGCGCCAGGAACGGTGATACTTCCAGGCTTACATAGCCATCTACACCCTTTGATTCCTCGTAAACACCTGTAAAAAGGTCTGTTGCATTTTGGATATCCTTAACAGCTATACCAAAGAATATCTCTTCATTATCATTTGTAGTTCTCGCTAATTCTGCAATATCAGCATCATAATCTGAGCTGCTGGTAATGGCTTTTTCAAAAATAGCCGGGTTAGAGGTTACCCCTCTCACGCCGTCTTCATCTATCAGTTTCTTTAATGCACCAGATTGAATGATCTCACGATTAATAAAATCAAGCCAGATGCTCTGACCGAAACTGTGGATTTGTTTTACTCTATTAGTTGCCATGATTATATTTTTTTTAAATTTGTTATTTTTCAAGTAAGTGAACTTTTTGCAGCCGGCGCATATGGCGCTCAAGTCCTGTAAATTTTGCATTTAGAAATGCCAAAACATATTCTTCTGCCGCCATGTAGCCGGTGATCCGCCCTCCGAGGCATAGCAGATTTAAATTATCATCCTCAACGCCCTGATGGGCCGAGAAGTGATCGTTTATCAGCGCAGCCCTAACCCCAGATACCTTGTTGGCCACGACGGAGGCTCCTACTCCACTCCCGCAGATTGCGATTCCTCTTTCTACTACTTTCTCTGCGATAGCCAGAGCAAGCGGTACTACGAAATCGGGGTAATCATCCTGGTCATTTAATTCAAAAGCTCCAAAGTCCAACACTTCATAACCAGAAGTTACCAGAAATGCATGGAGCATTTTCTTTAACTCATATCCGCCGTGATCAGCCGCGATTCCTATTTTCATATTTTAGATTTGAGACTTGAGATTTGAGATGTGAGAGGAATGTCCCAATCTCAAATCTCCAATCTAACATCTTATAATAACGCCTTAGCCTTATTTACAACGTTTTCAACTGTAAAACCAAACTCTTTATAAAGTTCTTCAGCTGGCGCCGATTCACCAAACGTATGCATTGCAATAATGTCACCTTCGTCAGTCACATATTTGTTCCAACCAAGCGGCGAGCCTGTCTCAACTGCCAAACGTTTTCTGATTGCTTTAGGGAACACTGATTCTTTGTAAGCAGCATCCTGTTTTTCAAACAGCTCCCATGAAGGCATGCTTACCACACGCGACTGGATACCTTCTTCCAATAATTTTGCCTGTGCAGCCATAATTAATGAAACCTCAGAACCGGTTGCGATCAAAATCACCTGCGGTGTTTTTTCTGAATCAGACAAGATGTATGCGCCTTTCTCCAAGCCTGTAGCTTTGCCATATTTATCCTGATCGATAATTGGTAATCCCTGGCGGGTAAATACCAATACAACCGGGCCATCTTTATGCTCAAGAGCAACGCGCCAAGCCTGCGAAGTCTCGTTCGCATCAGCTGGACGAATTACAACGATATTTGGGATCGAGCGTAACGAGATCAACTGTTCGATAGGCTGGTGAGTGGTACCATCTTCTCCTAAACCAATGCTGTCGTGTGTATAAACAAATATCGGTCTGACTTTCATAATAGCAGCCAAACGGATCGGAGGACGCATATATTCTGAGAACATTAGGAATGTTGCACCGAAAGGTATAATACCTTTTGTTAATGCCATACCATTCAAAGCTGAACCCATAGCATGTTCGCGGATTCCGAAGTGGAAATTGCGGCCTTCGCGTTTTTCAACTGTGAAAGAATCGTATTCCTTTAAATTAGTATCGGTTGAAGGGGCAAGGTCAGCTGCACCACCTATTAAGTTTGGTAACTTACCGGCAATAGCGTTCAATACTTTTCCTGAAGCCTGGCGTGTAGCCATTTTGCCTTCGGGTTTAAACACCGGCAGCGCAGCATCCCATCCTTTTGGCAGTTCACCGCTGATAGCTTGCTCGTACTCAGCAGCTAACTCAGGAAATTTTTCTTTATATGCTTTGTAAAGGTCGTTCCATTTTTGTT
>JAFAKI010000427.1 GCA_019235595.1 Mucilaginibacter sp.
TTTGCGTATCAAGGATTTTATTTTTTACAGGAGTTCGAAAGATTTCTTCAAAAGAAATGATCTTTACATCAGCAGCCTTGTTAAATGGATAAATGGATAACCTTTTCGCTTTATTAAATTTGTTTGTACATGTGCACTCCTTAATAATTTTCTCCCTGAGAAGTTCCTTGGGGGGAGGCGGAAGCGGCGGTTGTGGTCCGGATATTTTAACAGCGCGTTGTGCCGAAACAGGCATACAAGGAAGTAATAAAAGGATTAGGAATAGGTATTTCACAATGACAATAAGTTATGCTTAAATATAAGAACTTTAATTATGGTAAGACAAAAAAACCAGCCAAATTGGCGGGTTCTATTCAGTGCGGAAGAAGGGACTCGAACCCCACGCCTCGCGGCGCCAGATCCTAAGTCTGGTGCGGATATGACAGTTTTTAAATTTCCCTCAACTTACGTATTTCCTCAAGGGCCAATACATCTAACTGATCTTTAGGCCGGTTAACTTGTTTCTTATTTTCAATTAATTGATTAATGTGTAAAAAAGGGATATCTATGCCTTCAATATCCGCTACAGATGCCATTTGCAAGCATTCATCAAAAGTATGTCCTTCCAGACCTTTCATATCAATTAATATATCAAGGCGCATGTTATTATTTAAATGAAAATCTGTCCATCCAGGCACAAATTGCATATACTCCAACATAGGGAAGTCGCCCATGTTGCAAGCTATAAAAGCTTTGCGAAGTTGTTTTCTATTAGTTAATTCGTCTTTTATCCAGATATCCAAGTCTCCAGTAAATCGTTGATATCCATGCAGATTGATAGCATAACCGCCGACCAGAATATATTGCACATTATTTTCCTGAAGAGCTCTCCAAAAATTTAATATCTCCTCATCAAATACATCCACAATTATTTGTTAATAAAGGGTTTATGAGTGATGGTTGCCCTACTCATGGTTTGTTGAATTTTATATAGCCGGGTAGCCATTTCAAAGCGCTCTTTGTAGCTTCTCCTTAACCCTTCTTTCAAAAGGCCAAGTTCAGTTCTATCAAATTCTGGCTTTTGTTTGTCCATGATTTTGTATCTTATCAAATTTAAGTAAAAGCTATTACATAACAAACAAAAAACCCAGCCAAATTGACCGGGTTTAATATTGTGCGGAAAGCAGATTCTAACGTTCCAGGTTATTTCTTAAAATGCCCTATTATCAAACTAGCCAGCTCGACGCCTATTCTTTCCTGGGCTTCGTTGGTAGCAGCACCGATATGTGGTGTCAATGATATTTTAGGATGTTTTAATATTTCTTCGCGCGGAGTTGGTTCGTTATCGAACACATCCAAGGCAGCGAATGAAACCTGACCGCTGTTTAATGCGTCTATCAAGGCCAATTCATCGATCAGCCCACCACGGGAGCAATTAACCAGGCCTACGCCTTTTTTAGTCTGAGCAAGCTCTGCAGCACCTAATAAGGCTCTATCTACAAATGGCGTATGCAGCGTTATAAAATCCGACTGGCTAATTATTTCTTCCAAAGACGCAATAGTCACTTTTGCACTCACAGCAGTACCACCACCTAATACGATCTCAACTTCAGGGTTGAATGGATACAAGTCATATGCCAGTACATCCATTCCAACACCGATAGCAATCTTCGCCACTTCACGACCAATACGGCCAAAACCTACTATACCTAAAGTTTTGCCGCGAAGCTCAATACCCTTTGCGTAAGCTTTCTTGAGGTCGTTGAATTTTGTATTGCCTTCAACCGGCATTTTGCGGTTGCTGTCAGGCAAGAAACGAACACCACCAAACAAATGTCCAAATACCAGTTCGGCAACGGATAAAGAAGAAGATGCAGGAGTGTTATACACGCCGATGCCTTTCTCTTTGGCATAATCTACATCAATGTTATCTACACCTACCCCACCGCGACCGATCAGTTTCAGGTTACGGCATGCATCGATCAACGCTTTACGCACTTTGGTAGCGCTGCGCACAGTAATGGCATCATAAGCCTGTAATTTCACAGGCAATTCGTCCTGTGGTATATTATTGGTATCTACTTCAAATCCGGCATCTTCCAGCATTTTTTTTCCTATCGGATCGATACCATCGTTAGCTAATATTCTAATCATTATTTTAGTTGATTAAGTTGGATTAAGTTGATTAGGTTGATTAAGTTAAGGCATTATAAACCACTTAACTTAATCAACTCAATCAACCAAACTATTTATTCTTCTCCTGGAATTCCTGCATAGCATCAATCAGCACATGTACGCTGGTGATTGGCAATGCATTGTAAATTGACGCCCTAAAACCGCCTACGCTTCTGTGACCTTTAATGCCCACAATACCTTTTTCCTCGCAATACTTTAGGAAAGGTTTTTCGTGCTCGGGGTTTTCAACTACGAAGCAAACATTCATATGTGAACGGTCTTCCGGAACACAAACCGGCTTAAACAATGGGTTACGATCAATTTCAGTATATAAAGCTTTTGCTTTTGCTTCATTCTCCTTTTGAATCGCTTCTACACCACCTTTCGATTTCAACCAACGCAGTGTCAGCATCGATACCAGGATAGCAAAGCATGGAGGCGTATTGTACATCGATCCACCTTCAATTTGTGTCTGGTAGTTAAACATTGCAGGGATCTTGCGGCCAGTTTTACCCAGTATAGAATCCTTAACGATAACTAAAGTAACACCAGCAGGACCCATATTCTTTTGCGCACCGGCGTAGATCAAACCAAAATCAGCCACATTTACTTTACGGCTGAAAATGTCAGAGGACATATCACACACTACAGGTGTCGGCGACTTGAAAAACTCCTGTAACTGCGTACCGTAAATGGTATTGTTTGATGTGATGTGGAAATAAGCTGCATCAGCAGGTATAGTAAAATCCTTAGGGATATAAGTGTAGTTGCTTTCTTTAGAAGTAGCTACCACAGCCACCTCGCCAAAATATTTTGCTTCTTTTATCGCCTTGCTTGCCCAAACACCTGAATCAAGGTATGCAGCTTTACCGCCTTCAGGCAATAAGTTGTATGGCGCTAAAGCAAACTGTGTGCTGGCACCGCCCTGTAAAAATAATACCGAGTAACCTTCGGGAACTTCAAAAAGTTCTTTTACCAGTCTCACAGCCTCGTCCAGAACAGCCTCGAATTCAGCCGAACGGTGCGATATCTCTAATATCGACAATCCTGTTCCATTGAAATCTAACACTGCCTCTGCGGCTTGCTTAAATACCTCATGCGGTAAAATGCCTGGTCCGGCACCGAAATTGTGTTTCATATTATTTTTTTGATTTAAAATAAACTAATGGCATAATTGCCAACTTTATATTTGGTTTGGCCAAAGTTAAACAATTTGATAATGTTTGCAGAGAATATTTGCAATATTTTTATCATATTTATCAATTTGGGACATGCCTTAAATTGACATAATATTAAAAAATCAATTTTAACCCAGTATTAAGCTGATTAATTATGATACTGCTAAATTATAAGGGATTTTTTAAATTTTTGATAGCTTGTAGCTGATCCGGAGCTGAAAAAACTGAGTTGCCCGCTACAAAAACGTTTGCTCCTGCATCAATTAATTGCTTCACATTTTGGCCTCCAACGCCACCATCCACTTCAATATGTAGATTTGGGTTACGAGCTGAACTCAATGCTTTCAGATCGTGCAACTTTTTATAAGTGTTCGGAATAAACTTTTGTCCACCAAAACCGGGGTTTACGGACATGATCAGTGCCAGATCAAGGTATTCGATGATATCATCTAAAAATGCAACAGGCGTATGCGGGTTTAATGCGACACCTGCCTGGCAGCCTAATTCCTTAATACTTTGAACAGTACGGTGCAAATGGGTGCATGCTTCAAAATGAACTGTGATGCTGTAAGCACCCTTTTCCGCAAATTCCCTGATATAGCGATCAGGGTCAACAATCATCAAATGAACATCCAATGGTTTTGTAGCGTGTTTTTTTACTGCTTCCATCACGGGGAAACCAAAAGAGATATTAGGCACAAACATGCCATCCATTACATCCACATGAATCCAGTCAGCATCGCTTCTGTTCAACATTTCAATGTCGCGCTGAAGGTTACCAAAATCAGATGCTAAAATGGAAGGTGCTACGAGGTGATTCATGGCTCGAAGATAGGCAATTAGTGATTAGTTAACCAGTTAGTCAGTGATTGGTTATATAGAAATTTTCAACTGATAGTGATTTTGACATCTACTATTTAGCCCTGATCACCGGTTAACTGGTTAACTGATCGCTGACCATCAATCACAATTTTGCAGCAGATCGTAGTATTTTCTCATCAATGTGACGTCATAGTCAATAAGCGAATTGTAGGCCTCGGAAACAAGCTCGCTCAGAATAGAAATGGCGATTGGAGCGTTATTGTTGGGCGTGGTTTCAGATTGCTGTACCAACTGCTTAACCCTGATGATCTCATATAACAATAATTTGGTCAAATCTTCTTCCGAGCCAATCGGCAATACGGCAGTTTTACCATTAAGCAAACTTAATGAGTCAATATTAAGAGGATTTATCTTATTGTTAGGATCGGATAAAGGATCAATGCGCATCTTATTCACTAAAGTTTAAAAAAACTGATTTGTTTTCGAAAAGTGAAAAAAAATTTCATAAAAAAAGCCCCCATCACTGGGAGCTATATAATAAATTGACTTTTAGCTTATTGCGCTTTTTCCGGTTTTGGCAATAAAGCTTTTCTTGAAAGCTTTAATTTGCCCTGCTTGTCAATGTCAAGCAGTTTAACGCGCACTTCGTCACCGATCTTAAAGATGCCATCCATCGTTTCAAAACGTTTGTGGTCGATCTCTGAGATGTGCAGCAAACCATCTTTACCAGGCATGATCTCAACAAACGCACCAAAAGGCATAATTGATTTCACTTTACCTTCGTAGATTTCGCCTACTTC
>JAFAKI010000027.1 GCA_019235595.1 Mucilaginibacter sp.
ATGCCTTGAGCGAAGCCCTACTGCTTCGATGGGCACAAACAAAATAAGAAAATGTCAGGAATAATTGGTAAAAAAGTAGGGATGACCAGCATTTTTGATGAAACAGGGAAGAACATTCCTTGCACAGTAATCGAAGCTGGCCCTTGTGTGGTAACACAAGTGAAGTCTGTAGATACAGACGGCTACGCCGCTGTTCAGCTGGCGTATGGTGAGAAAAAAGAAAAGAACACCTCTGCCCCTCTAAAAGGTCATTTCCAAAAAGCCGGTACTACGCCAAAGCGCAGGCTGGTAGAATTCAAAACTTTCGAGGATCAAAAAAATCTGGGTGACACCGTTACCGTGGATATTTTTGCTGCCGGAGATTTTGTGGATGTGGTTGGTACCTCAAAAGGTAAAGGTTTTCAGGGTGTGGTAAAACGTCACGGTTTTGGCGGTGTGGGTATGCAAACTCACGGTCAGCACAACCGTCTGCGTGCGCCAGGTTCTTTGGGTGCATCATCCTGGCCTTCACGCGTATTTAAAGGCATGCGCATGGCAGGTCAAACTGGTAACGCTCGCGTTAAAATTCAAAACCTTGAGGTTTTGAAAGTTTATCCTGAGCAAAACCTATTGGTTGTTAAAGGTTCCATCCCCGGAGCTAAGGGTTCATTTGTAATAGTGGATAAATAAGATGGAAGTTAAAGTATTAAACGTATCAGGTAAAGAAACAGGTGCCAAGGTGCAACTTCCTGACTCCGTATTCGGAATCGAACCTAACGATCACGCTATTTATCTTGATGTGAAGCAATTTCTTGCTAACCAACGTCAAGGTACTCACAAAGCAAAACAGCGTAACGAAATTGCAGGTTCAACCCGCAAGTTATATAAACAAAAAGGTACAGGTGGTGCACGTGCCGGCGGTATCAAATCACCATTGTTTAATGGTGGTGGCCGTGTGTTCGGTCCGCAGCCGCGCGATTACAGCTTCAAATTGAACAAGAAACTGAAATCACTGGCCCGTAAATCAGCTTTATCATACAAAGCAAAAGATAACAGCATCGTAGTATTGGAAGATTTTAACTTCGATACAGTTAAGACCAAGAACTACGTAAAGCTGGTAGCAGACCTTAAAGTAAGTGACGTAAAAACACTTTTAGTATTGCCTGCTGCAAATAACAATGTGTATTTATCAAGCCGTAACCTGAAGAAAAGCAAAGTGATCACTGCCGATCAATTAAACACTTATGACGTGTTGAATGCCGGTACACTTTTACTGACTACAGGTGCTGTTAAAACTTTGGAGGAAGCATTAGCTAAGTAATTATGGAAATTTTAAAGAAACCCTTACTTACTGAAAAAGTAGCTCAACTTACTGACAAGCTGAACCGCTATACCTTTAAGGTAGATCACAGAGCAAACAAGCTTCAGATAAAACAGGCAATTGAGAAAATGTATGGTGTAAATATCACTGCGGTGAACACCATGAAATACGTTGGAAAACTTAAAAGTCGCAACACCAAAGCAGGTGTGGTTTCTGGCCGCGCTGCCGCTTACAAAAAAGCGATCATTACGTTGAAAGACGGCGAAACAATAGACTTTTACAGCAATATTTAATAGAGATGGCAGTTAAAAGATTCAAACCGGTTACCCCCGGTACCCGTTTCAGGATAGACACTGATACATCAGATATTACAACAAACGTTCCTGAAAAATCGTTAGTTGTAGCATCTAACAAGAGATCAGGCGGCCGTAATAATAGCGGTAAAATGACTATGCGCTACTTAGGCGGTGGTCACAAACAAGCATACAGGTTGATCGACTTTAAACGTAATAAATTCGATATCCCTGCAAAGGTAGCTACTATCGAGTATGACCCTAACCGTTCAGCACGTATAGCACTGTTACACTTTGTTGATGGCGAGAAAAGATACATGATCGCTCCAGAGGGATTAAAAGTTGGACAAATTGTAGTAGCAGGCGAAACAGCAGCACCAGAAGTAGGAAATACTTTACCATTAAAGAATATTCCTCTTGGTTCAATCATTCACAACATTGAATTGAATCCTGGTCAGGGTGGTACCATCGCACGTAGTGCAGGTACTTACGCTCAGCTTTCAGCACGTGACGGTAAATATGCCATCATTAAAATGCCTTCAGGCGAAACCCGTATGATCCTGGCAACTTGCCTGGCAACTATCGGTACAGTTTCAAATGGCGAGAAAGCTAACGCTGTATTAGGTAAAGCTGGCCGCAAACGCTGGTTAGGCCGTCGCCCAAGAGTTCGTGGTGTAGCTATGAACCCGGTAGATCACCCTATGGGTGGTGGTGAAGGTAGAGCTTCAGGTGGTCACCCACGTTCACGCAAGGGACTTTTAGCTAAAGGCTTTAAAACCCGCGACAAGAAAAAATCATCGGATCGTTATATCATTGAAAGAAGGAAGAAATAATGGCACGTTCAATTAAAAAAGGACCTTATATAGATCACAACCTTGAGAAAAAGGTTGTAACACTGAATGATTCTAACAAGAAATCAGTAGTAAAAACATGGTCACGCCGTTCCATGATCTCTCCTGATTTCGTTGGTCATACATTTGCAGTGCACAACGGTAACAAGTTTATCCCTGTGTATGTAACAGAAAACATGGTTGGACACAAGCTGGGAGAGTTTGCACCAACCCGCACATTCCGTGGTCACGCAGAAAAGAAAAAATAACAGGCAATGGAAGCAACAACAAAAATTAAGAAGTCTGTAAGAATCAGACAGCAAAAAGAGCAAGCAAAAGCTCAGCAAGGTGGCGCTTCTGTTGCTAAGTTACAGGACTGCCCAACTTCACCACGCAAAATGCGTTTGGTGGTTGACTTGATCCGCGGAGAAAACGTAGAAAAAGCATTGTATATCTTGAAATATACTAACAAAGAAGCTGCCATCCGTGTAGAGAAATTATTGCTGTCAGCTATCAAAAACTGGGAAGCAAAAAACGAGGGCAAACGTGTTGAAGATAGCGCTTTATATGTAAAAGAGGTATCAGTAGGTGGTGGCCGCCAGTTGAAAAGACTGCGTCCGGCTCCGCAGGGCCGTGGATATCGTATCCGCAAACGCTCAAACCATGTAACTCTTATTGTGGACAGTAAAAACGATAACAATTAATTTAAGATGGGACAGAAAGCACATCCAATAGGTAACAGATTAGGAATCATCAGAGGTTGGGATTCTAATTGGTTCGGTGGCAATAACTACTCCGATAAATTAGTTGAAGACGAAAAGATCCGCAAGTATATTTCAGTACGTATCGCTAAAGGCGGTATATCTAAAGTAGTTATCGAGCGCACTTTGAAACGTATTACCGTAACTATCCACACTGCCCGTCCGGGTATCGTGATCGGTAAAGGCGGCCAGGAAGTTGACAAGATCAAAGAAGAGTTGAAAAAACTGACCAAGAAAGATGTTCAGATCAACATTTTCGAGATCAAACGCCCTGAACTGGATGCACAATTAGTTGCTGAAGGTATAGCAAAACAGCTTGAGGCTCGTATCTCTTTCCGTCGTGCTATGAAAACTACTATTGCTTCAACCATGAGAATGGGTGCTGAAGGAATAAAAGTAATGACATCAGGCCGTTTAGGCGGTGCTGAAATGGCACGTACCGAGCAGTACAAAGAAGGAAGAATCCCTCTGCATACTTTCCGTGCAGATATTGATTATGCTTTAGGCGAAGCGCTTACTACTTATGGTAAGATCGGCGTTAAAGTATGGATCTGCAAAGGTGAAGTTTACGGTAAACGTGATTTATCACCAAACATCGGCAGCACCAGCAGCGCAAGCGGTAAAGGTGGCCGTCCGGAAGGATCAGCATCATTTGGCGGTCGTGGCAACGAAAGAGGCGGCGAACGTGGTGGTGAGCGCAGAGGTGGTGACAGAAGAGGTGGTAACGACCGTGGCGGTAACCGTCCAGGTGGTGGCCCAGGCCAAAATCGCGGCGGTGGTAACCGTCCCGGTGGTCAGAACAGAGGCGGTGGTAACCGTCCCGGTGGACCAGGAAGAAGATAAAATAGATTTGAGATGTGAGATTTGAGA
>JAFAKI010000102.1 GCA_019235595.1 Mucilaginibacter sp.
CTCTTGCACTTTTTGCAGGCATGATTATTCCGATAGGGATTATTTATACACGCAATAGCTTTGATGATAAGATTACCCACCGCAGGCAAATTGAACAGGAAGTGGATATTCCTATTCTTGGCGAACTTTCCTTCCAGGAGTCATCAACGCCTATTGTGATAACAAAAGAGCGTGGCAGTTTTGCTATTGGCGAGCAATTCAGGGCATTACGTTCAAAGCTATATCAGGTACTGGATAATAACGAAAACGGCAAAGTTTGTGTTGTCACTTCCAGCACGTCTGGCGAAGGGAAAAGTTTTGTAAGTGCAAATTTAGCGGTTACACTAGCTTATGCGGCAAGAAAAACAATTATCCTTGAGATGGATCTCAGGAAGCCTAAAATTGCTTCGATTTTTGAATTGACTGACGAGCACATCGGAATCAGCGATTATCTTGAAAGTGATCACCTGAAAATTGATGATCTTATCCGCCCATCCGGCATTCCCGGGCTTGATTTTATGAGTGCAGGTACTGTGCAGGATAATCCATCAGAGTTGTTAGAGAAAGTTAATCTGGATAATCTAATAGATATCCTTCGTAAGAAATATGATTTTGTTATCATAGATAGCCCGCCTATACACCTTGTAACTGACGCGTTGATCATAGCGAGAGTGACTGACGCAGCTTTATATGTGATACGACAGGGTTACACACTTAAAGAAGAGTTAGACTTTATCAACGAAGTGAAAAACGAAAACCGGTTCTCTAAGCTAAATCTTATTTTTAACGGTATAAAGAGAGAAAAGTATGGTTATGGCTATAACTATAATAATAGCTACTATAATACTTATACAAGCCGCCCCAAAAAAACATTCGGCCGTACAATGAAAGGCTTTTTAAGCAGATTTTAAAAGCCATAGAAACCATCGTCGCGTTTAAGTAATTAAGAAATGTTGATATAATGCATAAAGATCAGATGTTATCATAACTAAAGCATTTGTACTTTTAGTTGTGACAACTTTTGTGAATTGAGCAACGCTGATTATTAAACTATAAGACAAACAGCATAGTGCAGAAATTAAGCGTTCAAAATAGAAAAGCGTTAATATCTGAATATTGGAAAAACCCTGAGGCCAGGCAATTTATGGATAGTCTGTTGGCCTTTACGTTAGCATTGGCTGTATCCTTTATCCCGAATACTAACGTTACAACTAATTATGCGGAATTTGCAGTAAATGACCGTATCTCAAAGAAACTGACTATAGATATTGTTGCTTTAACGCTTTTTTCACTATTCGTATTATGGATACTGGTATCACCATTCATAAAGTATTTTTACTGGGGAGAATTTGAATCTGTTATTTTTCTTAATTTTATAGGAAGTATGGGCGTGGGATTATACGGGATCGCGGATTATTTCAATTGTTTTTTAGGGGTACATGGTTTTGGCATATTGTTAAGAAATTCATCTTTGATAATAGGATTATCTATAATGATTTTTAACTTTTTGCTGATACCCGGATTTGGCGTGAAAGGAGCAGCTAATATGAGATCGCTTGGGAGAATTACGTATTTCGTATCAATATAGCATTATTACAAGCAAGCAATAAAATCACCCAATATGCACGTAACATATCATAATGCAAAATAATAGTTATATGCAAAAGGCTACGCGTTTTTTATTCTATTTCATTCTAATAGCGTTTATTGTTGATGCTTTTTCACTTGTACTTGGTCAGCTTAGCATGCATGGGGAGGATTCTGCTGCTGACTCCGGAACTATTTACATCAAAATATCTTTTTTGTTCAACATAGTTGTCTCATTTTGTAGCATTTATTGTTTTATAATTTATCATAAACGTTTCCCCTTTATCATCAATGCATGTTACCTTTTGATGGTTTCACTGGTATTTATCGCCTCCTTTGACGATTTATCACTATTTAGTGCAATTCCAACTAAATTTTACTCACCAAAGGGCATCGGAACATGGATCAACTTCGGATTATTATATTTTGCAGCTGAAACTGCCTATACTGAACGCCTGTTTAAGTATTTCAAGTATTTATGTACATTTTTATTTGTCTTTAATCTTGTTAGGATCGGGTTACTAGGTTCGGTTTCCAATAGATCCGCGGCATTAAACGCCATACGGGACACCACTGTGACGTTACTTTGGGTATATCC
Organism: Mucilaginibacter sp.; assembly: GCA_019235595.1. GTDB lineage: Bacteria > Bacteroidota > Bacteroidia > Sphingobacteriales > Sphingobacteriaceae > Mucilaginibacter. Next base: position 2,165 of record JAFAKI010000102.1, read on the forward strand.
ATTTTTCTTTTTGGACGATGATGATAAAACCAATATTGCGAAACTAATTAAGTATGGTTCAATCATGGCGCTGGCGTTTTTCGCCTTTGCCATTGCGTCCAGAAGTTACCTGGTAATAATGGCTGTCATTCTGTTTATTAAGTTAAGAAGGGACTTGAAAGAGGGAAGAAGCTACTTTCTGTTAGCAATGATGGCTTTTTTAGTTCTATTCGCTGCTTATTATATTATTTCAAATCTCGATAAATTTGGAACTCTAAAAGATTTGAGCACTGTATTTTCAGGAAGAATGGGCGAGGATAGCCGAAGCAGTCAGATAAAAGAATTTTTAGATCAATTCGACATGCGCAAGTTGTTTAAAGGTGTTGGCCCCTCTGCGACCTGGAATTGGTCGGGGGATAGAAAAGCACCTTATGAATGGCTGGATAATCAATATCTTTTGGCTATATGGTGGTTTGGTTTACAAACATGTATTGTATACTTTATTTACCTTGTTTACAGTCTTTTCAGAAAGAATCCTTTAAAGCTTTTAAGAGTCACTAATGCTAAAATTACTATCTTCTTCTGGATACTGGCATGCGGTGGTTTTGCAATATATGTAAGCTTTTCTTCCAGCGCATTTTACTACTTCATCACACTCCTGATCGGTCTTGTTAATGTGAATATCAGGCAGGTTACTTACTATCAGGTTGTGAATGAGCAAATTGATAATCAAAATGCATATAAAGCAGCGAGTTAAATTGTTTTTTCAATTTTTTAAAACAAAAATGTTATTAATCAGATCCATATATTTTAGAATAGGAAAAGTTAAAAAGTTTATCGGTAAAATAAATTACCTGCGCGCATATATTTGGACTGTTAAAGTGGGGAAAGGTGTAGCATTCTATGGAAAAACACATTTCTTCAAATCAAAGAATAGTGAAATAGTGATTGGCAACAATTGCATTTTTAACTCTGCTGTGGGCAGTAATTGGATAGGCATTGACAGGCCTTGCATGATTTCGACACAAAATAATGGTGCAAAACTAATAATCGGCGATGATTGTGGTTTTAGTGGTACAGTTATAGGTGCGTTTAAAATGATCAAACTGGGGAAAAATGTAC
>JAFAKI010000230.1 GCA_019235595.1 Mucilaginibacter sp.
CACCTCAACGGCTTTCAATATTTCTTCCTCAGTATGCTGATTTTCTTCAAAGCGTATGTTCCAGTCTTGCAGTTGTTTTTTGTATTGATCAGCAATCGACCCAAAATCAGAAACAAAAACCTCATAGCCCTGCTGTTGGGCAAGGTATGCCGCCCCCGCGCCGCTTTCGCCTGCACCTAGTATTACGAGCCTCTCCCCAGCCCTCTCCAAAGGAGAGGGAGTTTTATTGAGTTCTATGTTTTTATTTTCTTCCATTTATTTCCATTCCGACTTCGGACTTCCGAAATCCGACTTCCTTTATCTTAGCTTCAGCGTTATCACCGTCAGGATCGCCAGCATAATACAGATGATCCAGAAACGGGTCACGATCTTCGCCTCATGAAAACCCTTTTTCTGATAATGGTGATGCAGCGGCGCCATTAAGAATATTCGCCTGCCTTCACCATATCTTTTTTTGGTGAACTTGAACCACGACACCTGCATGATCACCGACAAATTCTCGATCACAAAAATTCCACAGAGCAACGGCAGCATCAGCTCCTTGCGGATCATGATGGCGAACACCGCTATAATGCCACCTATTGCCAAACTTCCTGTATCGCCCATAAACACCTGCGCCGGGTATGAATTATACCACAAGAAGCCCACGCAAGCCCCTACAAACGCCCCTGCAAAAACCACCAGCTCACCCGAGTCAGGGATGTACATGATATTCAGGTAATCTGCTATCACTGTATTACCCGACACGTAGGCCAGTATAGCCAGCGTCACCCCGATAATGGCCGACGTTCCTGTTGCCAGCCCATCTATACCATCAGTTATGTTTGCCCCATTGGAGATGAACGTGATGATGATGATGACGAAGAACATAAACACCACCAGATCGTATTTCTCGTATCCTTTGCCTAAAAACTTGAGCACTTTACCGTAATCAAACTCGTTATTCTTATAGAAAGGCATGGTTGTTTTGGTAGAGTGAATATCCTGTGTATATACCGGCTTATTCCCTTTCATATGAAACTCCACCGGGCGATCATACTGGATGGGTGGCTTTACTTCCTGACGGATAATGATATCCGGATTACTGTACATGGTAAAGCCGATGATCAGTGCTAAACCCACCTGTCCAGTAATCTTAAACCTTCCCGCTAAACCTTCCTTGTTCTTTTTAAATACCTTGATATAGTCATCCAGAAAACCGATGGCACCGAGCCAAAGCGTGGTACCCATCATCATCAGCACATATACATTCTCGAGCTTAGCAAACAATATCGTCGGTATCAGGATACCCATAATGATGATGATACCACCCATAGTAGGCGTACCTGCCTTTTGCATCTGCCCTTCCAGCCCAAGGTTTCTCACGGTTTCCCCTACTTGTTTAAAACGCAGGTAATCGATCAGCCTGCGACCGTAAACCGTTGTAATGATCAGCGAGGTAATAACCGCCATAGCCATCCGGAACGTGATGTATTGGAACACCCCCGCACCCGGTACGCTATAGTTTTTTTCAAGGAAACTGAATAAATAATACAGCATAGTTTTCAGTTATGCGCAGATATGCAGATGTGCGGATGTGCAGATGTGCCTATTTGCGGTTTGTTCATTATTTAATTTTTTGATGACGAAATTATTTTACCTAATATTTTTATTATCGACTGAACATCATCCAGCATATCCTGCTCAAAAGGATAGCTTTCGGCATGCTTACATAGACTCAGCCAGTACTCAGTTTCTTCTGCTTCTTTGTAAGCTATTTTGCATTTATGCCTAAAGTCATCCTTACTTTCAGCTCCCTGCGCTTCCTTAACATTTGCTCCTATTGATGTGCCGCTTTTAAATAATTGATTTGCCATATTGTATTTCTTCTTCGATTCAAGCAATTCAGAAAAAACAATAATTTTTAACGAAAAACTAAAGGTTAAATCAACTATCAAATTCGGTTTGCTATTCATAATTGTCATTAATCAATTATTCGCACATCAGCATATCTGCACATCTGCATATTTACATATCTGCACATCCGCACATCTGCACATCAATCAACCCATTTGCATATCTGCATATTTGCACATTTGCACATTTGCACATCAACTCATCTGTTTAAAAATCTCCGTTAATTCCTCTTTATCGTCAAAGTGATTTCTCACTCCTTTTATCTCCTGGTATTTCTCGTGACCCTTGCCCGCCACTACCACTATATCTCCCGGCTGTGCCAGGTTGCAGGCTACTTTGATCGCCTCTCTTCTGTCCACAATGCTCATTGTGTGTCTCTTAAAAGCAGGATCAACACCTTCTTCCATATCTTTTATGATTTGCGCCGGGTCTTCAGAGCGGGGGTTATCCGAAGTGAATATTACTTTATCGCTCCACTCGCAGGCTACGCGGGCCATAATAGGCCGTTTGGTTTTATCCCTGTCGCCACCGCAGCCCAGTACAGTAATCACCTTTTCATTTCCCTTGCGTACATCATGTACGGTGCTCAAGATATTCTGAACAGCATCAGGCGAATGTGCATAATCCACTATGCCGACGACTCCATTTGGTGCGATCACATAATCAAATCTTCCGCGTGCACCGGTCAGTTTACTCAAGCTGGTCAATACCTTATTTTTGTCCTGCTCCAACAACATCGCCGCAGCATAAACCGCCATCAGGTTATAGGCGTTGAATGTACCTACCAGCTTAAACCACACTTCTTCGTTATCAATATTGAGCAGCAATCCGCTGAACTGGTTCTCTACTATTTTAGCTTTGTAATCAGCCATGTTTTTCAAGCCGTAGGTCTTTTTATGCGCTGCGGTATTTTGTAGCATCACCATACCGTTTTTATCGTCGACATTGGTTAATGCGAATGCATTTTTTGGCAAACCGTCGAAGAACGCCTTCTTGGCTTTCAGATAGCTATCAAATGTTTTATGGTAATCCAGGTGATCGTGGGTCAGGTTAGAGAATATCCCACCCTGAAACTTCAAATCAGCAATACGGTGTTGCACAATAGCATGCGAGCTTACTTCCATAAAACAGTAGTCGCAGCCCTTTTCAACCATCTCGTTCAGCAGCATATTCAGATCAACTGGATCAGGTGTGGTATGCGTAGCTGCCACTACTTCGCCATTGATCTGGTTTTCTACTGTTGAAAGCAATCCGCATTTATAACCCAAATCGCGGCATAGTTTATAAAGGATTGTTGCAATCGTAGTTTTACCATTTGTCCCGGTTACACCAACCAGTTTCAATTTGTGCGATGGGTTATCATAAAAGTTAGCAGCAACTGTACCTAAGGCAATCGAACTGTCGGATACCATAAAAAAATCGACCTCGCCGGTAACGCGGGCAGGTAACTCTTCACATATCACTGCCACAGCCCCTTTTTCAATGGCCTGATCGATATAATCATGACCATCTACCTGTGTCCCTTTTACTGCTACAAACATGCATCCCGGCACAACCTTGCGCGAATCAAAAACGATTGCGCTGATCTCCATGTCAGCACTACCATGAAGTTCGGTGAATGCAAGTCCTTCTAAAATGTCGCTCAAATACCTCATTGTAGTTCTATTATTATTTTTGATCCCTTTGGTATAACACTTCCAGCCGTAACTGATTGTTTTACTACAGTCCCGCTGCCATGCGCCGAAACTTTATAACCCGCATTACCTAACACATATAAAGCATCGCTCAATCCCATGCCTGTCACTTCAGGCACCGAGCCTCTTTGATATTTAGTCTCGTCATAAGGAACGCCATTGCTGGTATCCACGGTATTATTTGCGGAAGCATACACCGGTTTGATGTTCAACTTGCTGTAAACCTCTTGTGTCGCCTTGCGATTGCCTGTCTTAATCTTTGGCATCGGACTATTGCTTACATATTGCAATGGAGTAGCCTGGTTCATTTGCAGGTCGCTTGAATAAACACGGTCAGCAATCGCCCTGAACACAGGCCCGGCTACCCAGGCAGCCAGGTGAGAGCCAATGGTCGGATCGTGAATCACCACGATCATGCAGTATTTTGGCTTATCAGCAGGGAAATAACCACAGAAACTTGCCTGGTGCTTATTCTTATCACCATATCCACCCTTACCGTTTGCTATTTGCGCAGTACCGGTTTTACCCGCTACGGTATACAATTTATTTTTGATCACCTGTTTACCTGTACCTTCCTGCACCACACCTTCCAGCATGCCCCTTACCCTACCCAAGGTCCTATCCGAACATATCTTATCATTGATTACCCTAGCCTGGAAACGTTCAACCGTATTTCCATAACGACGTATCTCGTTAACGAAAATTGGCTGTATCATAGTACCGTTGTTCGCCACTGCGTTGTAAAAAGTCAGCATCTGCAACGGTGTCAATTTCGACTCATAGCCATAAGCCATTTGAGAAAGCGACTGCAGTTTATTCCAATCTCGCGATGACGGATTTTTTATCCTTGGCATGCCTTCACCCGGAATTTGCAGACCATTCCGCTCATTCAAATGATAGCTGTACAACTTATCGGTAAACTCCTGCGGGTTATTATGATAACTCTGCCAGATAATTTTAGCAGCAGCCACGTTTGATGATTCTTCAAAAGCCCTTTTTACACTCAGTATCGTTCCCGGATCTTCCGCATCCCTTATCTTTAGTACTACTTTCCCATTGCGGGGGTTATACATTTCGTATTCGCCATGCTGCGCGTCTACCAAAGTATTGGTGTCGATCTTACGCTGATCGATAGCCGTCATGTAAGATGCCAGTTTGAAGGTAGAACCAGGTTCTGCCGATTCACTAATGGCATAATTCATGCGCTCTTCATAGTCGCCACTTTTGGTACGGGTATAGTTGGCGATCGCCTTAACCTCTCCGGTCGCCACTTCCATCAACACCACACAACCATGATCTGCGCCGGTTTTTTCTAATTGTTTTTTCAGTGCCGCCTGCGCTACATCCTGGAAGTTTACGTCGATGGTCGAAATAATATCAGCGCCTTCTTTTGGGTCTACTTCATTGCCATCGTTATTTACCGGCATCCAAACATTGCCGGCCATGCGCTGCATCAGGCGTTTACCATTCTCACCGTTGATATAGTCGGCATAAGCACCTTCCAAACCAACAGCAACAGGTTTACCGGCTGCATTTTTGGCGTTATCATTTTTATAACCAATGGTACGTGATGCCAGT
>JAFAKI010000388.1 GCA_019235595.1 Mucilaginibacter sp.
TTTATACCAAACAGAGGCGTTGCCTCGACCAATGTTGCAGCAACTGTTACAAGATGTACCGGGCCGATGGCCCTTTGACAATGAAATAGGACAAAAAGAGGATGCGTTAAACTAAACAGAGTCGTAGCTTCGACTAATATTGTAGCAACTGTTACAAGACGTATCGGGTCGGTGGCCTTTAATAATGAAATAGGATAAAAAGAAGATGTTTTATACCAAACAGAGGCGTTGCCTCGACCAATGTTGCAGCAACTGTTACAAGATGTACCGGGCCGATGGCCCTTTGACAACGAAATAGGACAAAAAGAGGATGCGTTAAACTAAACAGAGGCATAGCCTCGATCCATATTGTAACAACGGGTTTCAACCCGTTGCAAAGCAGCAAATAAAGTAATAAGAACCGTAGGTTCGGCCCATATAAAACGAATGGCAAATACATACCACCAGATCTATCTTCAAACCGTATTCGCGGTAAAATACCGGCAAGCGGTAATACAAAAAGAATGGCAAACACAACTTTTTGCTGTTATCGGAAACCTCATCAACGAGAAAAATTGCAAAACCATCATTGTAAATGGCGTCGCAGATCATGTACATTGTTTTATAGGACTAAAGCCAGCTGTTTCTATTTCTGAATTGATGCAAACTGTAAAGGCCAAATCATCGAAATATATCAACGACCACTCATTGACCCCTGAGCGTTTTGAGTGGCAAGAGGGTTATGGAGTGTTTTCGTATAGTCAATCTCAAATTGACAGGGTCTATAAATATATTCAAAACCAGGAAGCACATCATAAAAAACAGACTTTCCGGGAAGAGTACCTGGATTTCTTGAAAAAGTTTAAGATTGACTATGAAGAGCAATATATTTTTCATGACTTGATATAGATATAGGTCGTGCCTATGGCACTTTCTACTCGGCTTGCGTTTGCTGCAACGGATTGAAACCCGTTGTTACAAAATCGTTCGGGCCGATGGCCCTTTAAAAATACCAAGCTAAACAAGATTGAAGCCTCCATTACCTGAACCATAGTCCGAATTTTAATAATCAAAATCAAGTTAATCAATAAATCCTACGAATCATGGTTCAGACTATTGCTGCTTCCCAATCACTCCCGAAAACTTGCTTTCATAATCACTTAATTGCGCCTGTAATTTAGTATTCAAAGCCAATTCCTGATTCTCTTTAGTGATCTTTGTCATGGCATTCAACACTGACATTTCAAACTGAACATTTGAAGCATTTACATCACCCGGACTGGATTGTTGCAGATTGTAGTCGTAATTCAATTGATCAACGATATAATTATCCATGCTCGAAACGTATTGATTAGCCATGTTATTGGCGTGCAGGCGATAAGCGGTATCAATCACCCTGAATTTACTTTGAGCTATACCTGCATATGGGTAAATATCAGGCATTTCGCTATTGTATTTTTGCATCGCCTTCAATGCCATATCATTATGCCCTTCAGCCATTAAACCATCAGCCAACTCGGTAAATGTATTAGTAATCAGCGTATAAAATAGACCCGTTGATTGCTCGTCCAGGTATTTAGCGTTTTTGTAATTACCCCATTTAAATTTGTTCATCACGTTATCATACATCACTTGAATGTTTAGCTTAGCTTGATTATTTGCCTCCGGTTTGAATGGGATCAGGTGATAAATAAAGCCTTCCTTGTACAAATAGTTTTGCAATCCGTTGAAACCATCATTAGCCATTGTTACCGTAAAGCATATCGGCCTTTTCCAGTCGTTATGCGCCAGGATGTCTAAAAGTGCCAGGTTATCTTTTAGTAAATAATTGCCCGAAAATTTCCATTGCATGCTGTCGGCTACCCTGCTTTTTTGATCCGGAGTGATTACGCCGTTTTTCACCAGTTCATCAGCATTTACGCTCAGCTTAAAGTTTTTGGTAGGCAAGTAATTTAACACTTCACCATCCTGCATTTCTACTTTAGTCTGTGGATTATCCGAAGTGACAAAGTCAAACACATCTTTCAATTCAACAGAGTCTGGTATTTTGGCATCATTGTAAGGAATATAGTCGCGTGTGCCGTTTTTGTATTTATCAAAATTCATGGTGATGGGCAAAGGCTCAGATTGATTCATTTTGCCCTGCATCTGGTGGATGTACCAGTCGCTGGCGAAAAGTGTGTTCACGATAATGCGAACATCGGGCCTTACGCCTTCCACTTCCTGCACGTACCATAAAGAGTAAGTATCGTTGTCCGCACCAGTAAACAGAATGGCATTTTTAGGGCACGACATCAGGTAGTTGTAGGCCATATCGTGCGCCGTCATTTTGGTAGAGCGGTCATGACCCTTCCATTCCTGTTTGATTAATAGTACAGGACCGATCAGCAAACACAAGCCAATGGTCGCATAGCTAGCGGTACGTGCATTTACTTTTTTGCGCATAAACTCAGCAATTGCGATCACCCCAATCCCGATCCAGATAGCAAACGCATAGAATGAGCTTACATAGGAATAATCGCGCTCGCGCGGTTGAAAAGCCTGATTTACATACATGATGATGGCTATGCTCGTGAAAAACCAAAATAGCCCGATCACAAATGCATCTTTTTTACTATGGCGGGAATGATAAAACAATCCGATCAACCCTAAGATCAGAGGCAATGCATAAAGTGGTGTATAGCCATTATCGTGCAGGACGGAATTTGGTAGATGTTTCCCTTTATCAAAGATGCCGGTCGTCCAGTCGCCATCAGCATAATCGTGCAAGCCGCTTTTTTGGAGCTGCCCATCCTGCTGGTTATAGCGTCCGGCGAAGTTCCACAGAAAATAACGGCCGTACATTTGCCATATCTGCCAGGTGAACATAAATCGCAGGTTATCAGAAAATGTGGGTATATCATTGTCCGATAATCCCAGCCATTGCTTGTAAAATTGCGGGTCCTGATCCCGCTGACTAAACATGCGGGGTAAAACGGTGGTATGATCGTACGTGGTAACCAGATCTTTTCCGGCAGGTTCATACTTGTTTTTACCCTTTGCATAATTAGTTCCGCCATCAGTTTGGTCGGTGACTTTTGCATCGTAATAGGGGCCTGACATTAACGGAACTGACCCATATTGCCCGCGATTAAGGTACCAGTACAAGGTAAAGGCATTATCCGGGTGCGAATTGTTTAGATCAGTATTTGCCGTTGCCCGGATAGGAATATAAACGAACGAACAAAAGCCAAAATAAACGAACGCAATACACAGCAGGGCCAGGTTAAGCACCGGTTTTTTCTTGAGAATACTGTAACGTATTCCAATCACCAATGCACCGATCAGCAATACAAAAGAGAAAATAGCCCCGCTGCCAAAGCCCATGCCCAGCGTGTTCACCAAGAACAAATCAGCATAAGCGGCTATCGCCACGGTATATCCCCTGATGCCGAATTGCACCAAGGCCAGTATGCCTACGCTTATAAGAAACGCAACAATGCCGGTTTTTAGGTTTATGTTTTTATACCTGCGGAAGTAGTAAACAAATACGATAGCAGGGATGGTGAGCAAATTGAGCAAATGGATACCGATTGACAAACCGATCATATAAGCAATAAACACGATCCATTTATCGGCACCCGGCACATCTGAATGAGAATCCCATTTCAATATCGCCCAGAATACAATAGCCGTGCACAGCGCCGACATCGCAAAAACAATGGTCTCTACTGCTGAAAACCAGAAGGTATCGCTGAAAGCCAAGGCTAATGCCCCAACCAGTCCTGCACCAAAAATGAGAGTTTGTTTAATGGCATCGGGCTGATCGTCTTTTTTTAGCATCATTTTTCTGGCCATCAGCGTAATAGTCCAAAACAGGAACATGATGGTCGCGCCGCTGGCCAGCGCACAGGCCATATTGGTAAAGTAGGCTACCTTATGTACATCACCAAAACTCAATAGGGAGAATACCTTGCAGATCATGGCAAAAAGCGGGTATCCAGGCTGGTGCGATACTTGTAAACGATAGGCACAGGAAATGAATTCGCCGCAGTCCCAAAAGCTTACGGATGGTTCAAGGGTTAGGATGTAGGTAGTGGATGCAATGGCAAAGCAAAGCCAACCCAAAAGGTTGTTGATCTTGTTAAAGTGCATGGTTTATCAGGGTAAAGTTTATCAATACCCTAATATCCGCCTTATTTGTAAGTTATTTATAATGAGCGAATTCGGTTTAACATCTTTTAACATTATTTAACGAATCGACCGCTGATTTGGGGGATTAGTGGATTGCGTTGATTGGACAAGCAGATTTGACAACTTTTGAAAGTTGTCAAATCTGTTCTAATTAAAGGCCATAAAAAAGCCGATCTCTTATTAAGAGAACGGCCTCAATTATAATAGTTTCAGGTGATGATCAGAAGGTGAAGCCTACTTTAACATAGCCTCTGCGTCCGTTTTCTCCCATTTGTACGGCGTCAAACGGACCTCCGCCTTCGTTGTTATACGAAGAATTGCCGACAGCGCCCCTGTTAACACTTAAATCAGGGTGTACGTTGAAAATATTGTCAACCCCTAATGAGATTTTGGCGTTTTTATTGATTTTATAGCCGAAATACAAATCGGTTACTACTTTGGCCGAATATACATACACGTTTGGCACCGTTCCGGTTCCGGCATCGTTGGTCGACTGAGGCTCAGGGTTAGCATTACTTCCGGTAGCGGTATCGTTAAAACCGAAAGTATCATCGCCATAGCCATCCAAAGTGATCTTTCCAAAATAGGTCAGACGTGTTCCTACAGAGAACCTATCATAGCCGTATTCGGCATTAAAAGCGAATTTAGCGTCAGGAGCCGATGCTAACAGGAACTTTCGTTCACGGTCGCTATAAAACTTTTGCTGTAGGGTGTATGAACTTGCAAATGCAGGAGGATAATTAATATTATCGATGCTCATGTGTTGCAGGTTGCCGGTTAAGGTGAATTTCAAACGATTTTTTCCAAACGTGTGGTTATAGTCTACAACAACATCTAAACCTCTGTTTGTGGTATTTACAGCATTGGCAAAGAACTGTGCAAAGTCAATATGCAGGCTCTTTAATGTTGGTGCTAACACAGCTGCGGTAGTATCAAGCTGTCCGGTTAGTACAACGCGGTCTTTGATCTTAACAAGGTAACCGTCAACAGTAACACTTAATTCGTTAACCGGTTTCCACGCAAAACCCAGGCTATAGTTTTGCGACTTTTCCTGTTTTAAAGGAGGGATACCCGCGGCACGTGAAAGCGGGTCATAGTTCGGGAAAATCTTTACCAGGGTATAACCGCTTGATGTAACATTTGAGTAGACATCGCTAAAGTTAATTTGCGCCAATGACGGGGCGCGGAAGCCGGTGCTGGCCGAACCACGTAAGTTAAAGCTCTCAGATACCTTGTAACGGGCAGCTAATTTGCCGTTCAACGTGCTGCCGAAATCATTATAATGTTCATAACGTGCGGCCGCGTCTAACAAAAATGCTGTGGTAAAATCGGTTTCCAAATCGGCATAAGCACCATAAACAGACCTGTTCGGGTTAGGGATGGCCGCGTCAGTTGGCCTGAATCCTGGGAAGCCCTGTGATCCTAATGATTTAGGATAATTGTAGTCTAAATACGAATTTGGTTCGCCGGCATAAATGCTGTACCGCTCAAACCTAAACTCCGAACCTAATGCCAGGTTCATCCCGGCAAAGGTGTTTGGATAGTGCTTGTTTACGTTAAGGTTGGTCGTATTTTGAAAAAACTGCGACCCGCCATCATCATAGTGAGTCTGCATAACGCCGGCGCTATTTGGGACTAAACCCACGTTAAAGGTTTTATCGCCGTAAAAATGGAATACGTTGTTACCGGTGGTATTGCTTGCATCCCAATCCCAATTATTTTTCCATGAACCCTTAAATCCGGCGGTTCCGGTAAAATCAAAATTGTGGGTTTGAATGATCGGGTTGTAATAAAAAAGACCTTCTGGAGTACCGTGAATAATGCCCGGATAATTTGTCACAATCGGGCTATTTGCGGCACTTGTTTGATTCGGGAATTTATTTGGGTTATCTGATTGCCTTGAAAAAGCATAATCGTCTGATCCTTTGTAGCTATAGCCGCCGAAAGCATAAAATGTCGTCTTAGTGCCCTCTATAGGCGCTTCTGCGTTAAAAAAGCTGTTTAACATATTGGCGGTACCATCGCCATTACCTCTACGGTAGATGTTAAGTGGTAATGAATTTTTCATATTGGCAGTAGGATCAACCTTAGCCTGGCGGAAAGTGTAGCCTAGTATGCCATCATAATCCAGTGTAAAGTTGATAAAGCCTTTTTTGCCTAATGCTACGCCATAGTTTGCATCAAAGTTTACTTCATTACCATCAATTTTACCGGCATGCGGGTATTCACCTTTAGCATTAGAGTTGACGGTATTAAATAGAGGGTCATAATAACCCGAGTAGCCGGCATTAACGGTTAATTGGTTAATGTTGCGTTTTAAAATGATGT
>JAFAKI010000004.1 GCA_019235595.1 Mucilaginibacter sp.
AAGATCTCTAAAAATCAACTACGTGAGGCCCGCTTTAAAAAAACATTTCTCGATTTGGGCATGCGCCCGGAAGTTATCCCTGCTGGTTTTGAGGATGATTATGTAAAGTTATGTCCAACGAAGACCAATCTTTTTCCTGACGCGCATGAAACGCTGCAATATTTGCAGGCAAAGTATACACTGCATTTGATCTCCAAAGGTTTCAGTGAGTCACAGGGGACGAAGATCAATAAAACCAATATAGGGAGGTATTTTCAGCACGTGATCATATCAGAAATAGTAGGTGCGAATAAACCCGATAGGGCCATTTTTGAGCATGCTATCAATTTAGCCAAAACAACCAGGGAAGAAAGCCTGATGATAGGCGATAGCCTGGAAGCTGATGTTTATGGTGCATTAAACTTTGGCATGGACGCTATTTATTTTAATCCTGCTGGGTTGGATAAACCGGAAGATGTGCCATTGCAGATCAGTCACTTAAAAGAATTAACTTTATTGCTGTAAGTTCTCGAAGTATGAATATCGGAGAAACCCGCGAAAAAATAGAAGAGGCACTGGATATCTACCGCAGCAGGCTGGATACCATTCCGGATGACCTTTTTACCGTGACACCTCCGGGTGGTGGCTGGTCTTACGCGGAAGTATATTCGCACATTTTACAGACTGATCTGGGCGGAATGATGGCTCTTGAGAAATGTGCCAGAAATGGTAAGCCTACTTCAGCAGGCAGAAACATGCTGGGTTTGATGGTGTTCTTGTTTGGCAGCCTTCCGCCCTGGAAGACGAAAGTCCCGGCAGCAATAGACGCCCGGATACCTGCTAAAAAGATCACTAAAGAGGAGGCCAGAAATATGCTTATAAAATGCAGGCAGCGTATTAGCGAGCTAACACCGCTTCTTCATGACTCATCCAAATATTGCAGGGTCAGGCATGCGCGTTTGGGGATGCTTAATGCACGGCAATGGTTCAAATTTATCCTCATCCACTCCAAACACCACCTGAAGCAACTTGATCGTGTTGAAAAAAAATTGCAGCCCCAATGAAACCTTTTTTATTTAACAGAGTCTTAATATTCAGATAATTTGAATTGCTGACATTTGTTAAATAACACCAGTATGAATTTCGAGTATGCATATCTGATTGTTGTAGGGTTGCTTTTATTGGTCGGAATGTTCTATGTGAGCCCCTACGAGTTAAGAGTTAATGAAGACGATGACGACGAATAATCGTCACAAAATCCAATCAATTATTCACCGGTATAAGTTATCGGGCGGCAAATTATCCCCTCAATTTTAATGGCAAAACGTGAAGTAGATATAGTAGTTATATCCGATGTGCATTTAGGTACCTATGGTTGTCACGCTAGGGAACTCCTCAAGTATTTAAAAAGTATAAAACCTAAAATGCTGATCCTGAACGGAGATATTATTGATATCTGGCAGTTCAGCAAATCGTATTGGCCAGAGGCGCACATGAAAGTAATACGCCGTATTTTAAAATTTGTGACCGATGGCGTACCGGTTTACTATCTTACCGGTAATCACGACGAAATGCTGCGCAAATTTGCCGATTTTAACCTCGGTTCGTTGGCACTAAAGAATAAAGTGGTTTTAACCATCGACGGTAAAAAAGCATGGATATTCCACGGCGATGTGTTCGACGTTACTATGCAATATTCCAAATGGCTGGCTAAACTGGGCGCAATTGGATATGATTCGTTGATCCTGCTTAACAGCTTTATCAACTGGACACTGACTAAACTTGGCCGCGAGAAAATGAGCTTTTCGCAAAAGGTGAAAGCCAAATTTAAGGATGCTGTTAAGTTCATCAACGAGTTTGAGCAAACTGCCGCCGACCTGGCTGTAGAAAAAGGTTACCAATATGTAATATGCGGCCATATCCACCATTCCGAGATAAGGGAAATCCATTCCACAGACAAACGGGGCGCTGTTACTTATCTCAACTCGGGCGATTGGGTGGAAAGTCTCACCGCTTTGGAGTACAATAACCGCGAGTGGACGATATTCAAATACAATCCTGCCGATTTCAAAAGCGACCACGACGACGATGACAAACATGATGCAGAAGATCTGGATGCCAAACTGGATGTGCGTGTTTTGTTGGAACGTTTTAAGCAGGAAGCTCATTAATTTTGTTGTAAAGTTTTAAAGTTGTAAGGTTGGAAAGTTGTTCAGCCTTTTTTTATTTAAAGCCCACTCTTTCTTTGTTAACTTGCCGGCGGAAGACATGAGCGATGTAAGACTAACCTTACAACATTTCAACTTTCCAACCTTTCAACTACCTAATGAAGATACTCTACGCTATACAGGGAACCGGAAACGGACATATTAGTCGTGCACGAGAAATTGTTCCCTTGCTCCAGCAATACGGCGAGCTCGACCTGCTGGTGAGCGGTACCGAGGCGGAAGTTTCTTTATCGCAGCCATTAAAATACCGTTTACATGGGTTCAGTTTTGTGTTTGGCACTAAGGGAGGTGTCGATAAGTGGGCCACTTTTAAGCTGATGGATCTTCGTCAGCTTTGGCGGGATATGCATCATCTTCCATTATCCCAATACGATCTGATCATCAATGATTTTGAACCTGTGAGTGCCTGGGCATGCCGCCTGCAAAAATTACCCTCAGTTTCGCTAAGTCATCAATGCTCGTTTGTCTCACCAAAAACGCCGCGCCCGGCAAAATGGAATTACGCCGAATGGCTTTTTAAATATTACTCTCCAACCACACATCATATAGGCTTTCATTTCGAACGATATGATGATTTTATCCATACTCCTGTAATCAGAAGCGATATCAGAAAACTGGAACCAACTAACCTGGGCCACTATACCGTGTACTTACCTGCTTATGACGACAAAACATTGGTAAAATACCTAAGCCAGGCAAAAGATGTGCGATGGCAGATATTCTCTAAACGTCAAAAGACACATTACGAAGAAGGAAATATCCGGATATCACCCGTGAATAACGAAGCGTTTAACAAAAGTGTGGCCAGTTGTGAAGGCCTTCTTACCGGAGGAGGCTTTGAAGGCCCTGCTGAAGCATTGTTTTTAAAAAAGAAAGTGCTGATGATCCCCATGAGCGGTCAATATGAGCAGCAATGTAACGCATTAGCTGCTTCTAAACTGGGCGTGCCGGTTCTGCACGCTATTGATGACGATTTTGTTGCTCAGCTTAATCAATGGATACGGCACGGGAAAGCAATTGAAGTTAATTTCCCTGATGAAACAGCTATGATTATTGATAAGATGATAAAGCAGTACGCGAAGTCTAACCAAAGTTAATGTAATAATGATACCTGATAGGATTTCGGTTCACGCCCTCAATTTCTATATTTCTCTGGTTACGAAGATCAACTCAGAGCCTGTGATTATTTAACCTATCAATCATCTTTTATCGGTGTGATAACAAACCTAAACAGTTTTTCTGTTATTATTGTCGGGAAATAACCACATGCATGATCAGGCTGTTCAGATCCTTTAATCCCGCGAATATTGTCTGGCTGGCAATTTTCCTGTTTGTAATGCGCATTGGTTTTGCTTTTCAGCTTCCCGCAAAGGCCGGTTTACCCTTCAGCGAGCTTTTTTCGAGACTGCTGTTGCCGGCGTCCCTTCAACCCAATATACCACCAGTAGTTAATTTATTTATTGCCAGTTTGATGGTATTTATACAGGCTATACTGATCAATTTACTGACGAATGAACATAACCTTTTAGGAAAATCAACCTTTTTGCCCGCGTTCATGTACGTCACGGTGGCGAGCCTGCTGGTCCCGTTCCTAATGCTCAGTCCGCCACTGGTATGCAATTTCCTGTTGATATGGATGCTGTATAAATTGCTGAATCTTTATAAGGGCGATGCATCAAAATCTATTTGCTATGACCTGGGGATGATTGTTGCGGTAGGTACCATGATCTACCTGCCGTTTATTTATGCATTTTTAGTGATATGGATCGGCCTTGCTATTTTCCGGCCGTTCGACTGGCGCGAATGGATAGCGGGAATAATAGGTTTTGTTACCATTTTCTTCTTTCTTGCAGTGTTTTATTACCTGAATGACAAGCTGACCGATTTTTTCGAGATATGGCGGCCGCTGGGCTCTAAATTCCAGGTTCGTTTCAACATAAATTACTATAACTACCTGGTACTTATACCGGTTATTATTATCCTGATACTATCAGCGTTAAGGTTGCAGCAAAACTTTTATAAAAGCTATGTGCATATACGTAAGTCTATCCAGTTACTTTTTTTTGTTTTCCTGATAACCGCCTTCTCATTTTACATCCGTGCCGATTTTCATGTCGATCATTTCCTGATGTGCGCCGTGCCGGGATGCATTTTTGTAGCCTATTATTTTTTGTATGCTACCACCCGCTGGTTTTACGAAAGCTTGTATATTTTGCTGCTTGCCAGCATCATTTACTTTCAGTTTAACACTTTTTAACTTTTACATTCGTCCAAATTTCGCGGGTTATGTTAGTTTTGTACCATGAAGTTTGGAGTTGTTATATTTCCGGGTTCTAATTGCGATGAGGACATCATCTATGTATTAGAAAAAATTATGGGTCAGCAGGTTGTACGCCTGTGGCACAAAGACCACGATTTGCAGGGCTGCGATTTTATCGTGTTGCCTGGTGGTTTTTCATTTGGCGATTATTTGCGCTCTGGCGCAATTGCGCGCTTTTCCCCAATTATGCAGGAAGTGATCCAGTTTGCGGCCAAAGGTGGTTATGTATGGGGCGTTTGCAATGGTTTCCAGATATTGACTGAAGCAGGTATGTTACCGGGAGCATTGTTGCACAATGCCAACAGGAAGTTTAATTGCAGCAATATTTATATCGTTCCGCAAACTAATAATTCGTTGCTTACGACGAATATCGATTCCAAGCGTGCATTAAAAATACCTATCGCGCATGGCGAGGGCAATTATTTTGCGGAGCCTGATGTGTTGAAGGCATTGAAAGATAATGATCAGATATTGTTCAGATATTCTGATGAAGCCGGTAATATCATTCCGGAAGCTAATCCTAATGGCTCGTTAGAAAATATTGCCGGAGTTTGCAACGCCGGCCGCAATGTGTTCGGTATTATGCCGCACCCTGAACGGGCAGCAGATAGCGTTCTGGCCAATCAGGACGGGCTTGCTATTTTTGAATCGATATTATCATTGGTTAAAGCCTGATGGCCAACCTGGTTATTGATATTGGTAATACCCTGATAAAAATTGCAGTCTTCGCACAGGATGAGTTGTTGTATACTACAAGTTATTCATCTCTTGATGCAGACCCCCTTTTTAACTTGACCAATCAATACCGGGTAAACAAAGCAATCATCTCATCGGTAAGAAAAGAAGCCGAAAGCTGGGGTGCCGCGTTAGAGAGCAAGGTTAGCGTTCAATATTTTAATGTGGGCATGACCGCCGGTATTCATAACCAATATAAAACCCCTCACACACTTGGTCCAGATCGATTAGCCGCCGTTATTGGCGCTAAAAAATTATATCCCGGCCAGGGCAGTTTAGTGATCGATGCCGGAACAACCATCACCTATGATTGGGTGGATGCCGAAGGGAATTATTTTGGTGGGAGCATATCACCGGGGCTGAATATGCGTTATAAGGCATTGAATTATTATACCGGAAAATTGCCCCTGATTGACGCGGACGGACAGTTTGAAAGTTATTTTGGTGATGACACTGAGTCAGCGATTAAATCGGGTGTGCAAAACGGGCTT
>JAFAKI010000072.1 GCA_019235595.1 Mucilaginibacter sp.
GCAGGCCAAGCTTCATCAATTACCAGATGTATGCGCCGATGAGCCGCGGTATGCTGATATCGGATGCGATCATAAACATGAGTAGTTTAAACATTATAGCCGGAGAATTAGATGCTTAGAGTTGAAGACACTGGCGTTCCGGTTACATTTTCGCCGGAACTTATAAAAAAGTTCGATGAAATAGTAAGCCGTTATCCTAAAGGAAAGCAGAAATCAGGCTTATTGCCTATACTGCACCTGGTGCAGGCTGAGTACGGTTGGGTAAGTTCGCCAGCTATGGATAAAGTAGCCGACTACCTGGATATACAGCCGATAGAAGTATATGAAGTAGCTACTTTTTATACCATGTACTTTTTGCGTCCGCAAGGAAAATATGTGCTGGAAGTTTGCCGTACAGGACCTTGTGGGATAGTAGGCGCTGAAAAGATCATGGACCATATCGAAGAAAAACTGGGCGTGAAAGAAGGCGAAGTAACTCCGGACGGTTTATTTAGCTGGAGAGGGGTGGAATGCCTGGCAGCATGCGGCTTTGGCCCGGTGTTGCAGATTGGTCCTGAATATACTTTTTATGAAAAACTGACCAATGAATCGGTTGATCAATTGATCGGCGATCTGAGGGCAAAAGCAAATAATTAATGGTAGTAACTAAAGCGAGAGTAATATACGGCGATGTGGTCCTGGCGATCGCATTACTTGCATTTTACTTTCTGACCGAACATCTGACCCAAAACGTATTGGCGATGAGTTTGATCATATTACTTAGTTGGCCGGAGCATTTTCTGGCACATCAACTGGTACAAGACAACAGGTAAAATATATTAATGCAAAGCTTATCAATTAATATGACCAGAACCACCCTGATAGTAGCTGATCTGGTTTTCGTTATTGTGATGATCCTCATCTGCAATAATGGCGACCTGCAGAAATATCCGGTAATTCTGGCGCCGTTTATAATTGTGGCATTTGCAACTTGTGTTATACGTCATATTCACTATTACAATATGACCAAAAGAATTTATTAATAGCAATGGGACGCAAATTACTATTAGAACATATAAACGTACCCGGCATCAACACTTTTGATGTATACCGGTCAAAAGGCGGTTATGCTTCTGTTGAGAAGGCCTTAAAAATGGCTCCGAACGATATTGTAGAGGAGGTAAAGAAATCGGGTTTGCGCGGCCGTGGTGGAGCAGGTTTCCCTACCGGGATGAAATGGAGCTTTTTGGCTAAGCCAGAAGGTGTCGCCCGTTACTTGGTTTGCAATGCTGACGAATCGGAACCCGGAACGTTCAAAGACCGTTATCTGATGACTTACATCCCTCACCTGTTGATCGAGGGGATGATCGTTTCGAGTTTTGCTTTGGGTGCTAATGTATCATACATCTACGTTCGTGGCGAGATGATGCCGCAGATACGCATCCTGGAAAAAGCCATTGCTGAAGCAAAAAATAAAGGTTTTCTCGGTAAAAATATATTAGGCAGCGGCTACGACCTTGAACTATATGTTCAACCAGGTGGCGGCGCTTATATCTGCGGTGAAGAAACAGCATTACTGGAATCATTGGAAGGTAAACGTGGTAATCCACGTATTAAACCACCATTCCCGGCTATTGCGGGTTTATATGGCTGCCCTACAGTGGTAAACAACGTTGAATCAATTGCTGCGGTAGTACCGATCATCAATGATGGCGGTGACGAATATGCTAAAATAGGTATTGGTCGCAGCACAGGTACCAAACTGATCTCTGCCGGTGGTAATGTAAAGAAACCGGGCGTTTATGAGATCGACTTAGGTTTGCCTGTTGAAGAATTTTTATATTCAGATGAATATTGTGGCGGTATCGCCAATGGAAAACGACTGAAAGCGGTTGTAGCCGGTGGTTCATCAGTGCCAATCCTTCCTGCTAACTTGTTCATGAAAACTGTTAATGGCGACGCCCGTCTGATGAGCTATGAGTCATTAGCGGATGGCGGCTTTGTAAGCGGGACGATGATGGGCTCAGGCGGTTTTATCGCTTACGACGAAGATCAATGCATAGTTCGCAATACCTGGAACTTTACCCGTTTTTATCATCATGAAAGCTGCGGACAATGTTCGCCATGCCGGGAAGGTACAGGATGGATGGAAAAAGTATTGCACCGCCTGGAATATGGTCATGGTAAAATGAGCGACATGGATTTGCTGGTGGATGTATCGAAAAAGATAGAAGGTAATACCATTTGTCCGCTGGGTGATGCGGCTGCGTGGCCGGTAGCCAGTGCTATACGTCACTTCCGTGATGAGTTTGAATGGCATGTAACCAATCCAATCGAAGCAACAACAAGAAATTACGGATTAGCACATTATGCTGATCCGCTGCCAAAAATAGAAACAAAAGTGGCGTAATAAAAAGC
>JAFAKI010000156.1 GCA_019235595.1 Mucilaginibacter sp.
TCTCAAAATAACTCTCATATTTAATTTTTATTTCAGCCTGCTCGATAGTTTCTTTATCATATTTTGAGAGCAACTCATCAAGCGATGAATCAGCTTTTCTCAAATCACCAAAGGCCACCTGAGGGCGACTCAATAAATTAAACAGTCTGACATTTTGAGAAAGAGGAGCGGTGCCCAACTCTTCCAAAAGTGGATTGATCGAAACAGCTTCTGCCGATACATTTTTGGTGTAGGTTACGATGTTGTCCGAATCTTTTACTTTGCGATTTACCTTATCCATCCGCTCGTCACTGATCAGACCCAAGTCATATGCGATAGGAGTAAGTCTGATGTCAGCATTATCCTGGCGAAGTAACAGTCGGTGCTCAGCACGGGAGGTGAACATGCGATAGGGTTCTTCGGTGCCTTTTGTTACCAGGTCGTCAATTAATACACCGATGTATGATTCAGAGCGTTTCATGATAAGCTCATGCTTATCATGTACTTTTTGATGCGCATTGATACCGGCAATGAAACCTTGTGACGCCGCTTCTTCGTAACCGGTAGTTCCGTTGATCTGTCCCGCGAAGAAAAGCTTGCTGACTAATTTGGTTTCTAATGTCAGGTCCAATTGGGTAGGTGGGAAATAATCGTACTCTATTGCATATCCGGGCCTGAACATTTTTGCATTTTCAAAACCCGGTATTTGTGTGAGCGCTTTGTATTGTACATCTTCGGGAAGGGAAGTCGAGAAACCATTTACATAAATTTCAACCGTATTGAATCCTTCCGGTTCTACGAATATCTGGTGGCGTTCGCGCTCGGCGAAGCGGTTGATTTTGTCTTCGATAGATGGGCAATATCTTGGGCCCAGACCTTTGATCCGCCCTGTAAACATCGGTGACTTTTCGAAGCCCTCTTTCAAGGTTTCGTGAACATTGGTGTTGGTATAAGTGATCCAGCAGCAGCGTTGTTCGCTTGGTCGTTCAACATCAGTAAAGGAAAAGCGACCCGCGTTTTCATCGCCCCATTGCTCTTCCATAACGCTATAGTTTAGCGTGCGGCCATCCACTCGGGGAGGGGTGCCGGTCTTCATTCTACCCGCCTCAAAGCCTATTTCAACCAGCTGTTCAGTTAGTCCTGTTGCTGCTTTTTCACCTGTGCGACCGCCTCCATATTTCTTTTCACCGATATGGATAACGCCATTCAAAAAGGTACCGTTAGTCAGCACGACTGCGTTGCATTCTATTTCTACACCTAATGATGTTCGAACACCTTTTACAGCATTCTCTTTTACAATTAAGGACGAAACCATATCCTGCCAGAAGTCGACATTGGGTGTTCTTTCCAAAGCCAAACGCCATTCTTCAGCAAAGCGCATGCGGTCGTTTTGTGTGCGGGGGCTCCACATAGCCGGACCTTTAGAAAGGTTCAGCATGCGGAATTGTATAGTGGTTTTATCCGCGATAATACCCGAGTATCCACCCATCGCGTCTATTTCGCGCACTATTTGTCCTTTCGCCACACCACCCATAGCGGGGTTGCAACTCATCTGTGCTATCGTCCCCATATTCATGGTGATTAATAAAACAGAGGAGCCAAGGTTAGCCGCCGCGGCAGCTGCCTCACATCCGGCATGGCCGGCACCCACAACTATTACATCATATTTCTTAAACATTTTACCTCCATGTTCCACGTGGAACGTACAAAATTACATTCAATTACCCGATGTTCCACGTGGAACTTAAAATAATGATACTAACGCAACAAACGCCCAAACGCCTTCTAGTATAACAAAAGGGTAAAAGCTCACCATCCACGAAGCAAAACAGCATATACCTGCGCCAACAAAATTCAATAAACTATATATTTTATTCTCTGCTGGAAGCTTCTTGTAAAGGTTCAGCAGGAATGCGATCAATAGAATGATTACGCCTATGGATGCTATAATGTCTGAAACCTTCATTTTATGCTTCGTTTAGTTCTGTTAGCTCCATCCAACGGATGCTTTTCTCATCTAATTGATTGTTCAAAGCCTCAATTTGCTGGGACATCTCACCCAGTTTTTGATGATCGGATATGCCCGAATTCATCTCTTCAGACAACGTTTTTATTTTGATTTCGATTGCCGCAATCTCTTTGTCCAACGTTTCCAATTCCTTCAGTTCTTTAAAGGCTAACTTGTTCTTTTTGGGTTGAGGCTTCGATTCTGTCTTTTCGGTTACAACTGCAGCTTTAGCCTGTTGCTTGGATATCTCCAATTCATAGCGATAAGAGGAGTAGTTGCCATTAAATATCCTAACGTTCCCGTCACCTTCCATAATGAAAAGCTGATCGGTGAGTTTATCCAGTAAATAACGATCGTGCGACACCAGCATAAGTACACCTGTGTAATTGGTTAGGAATTCTTCCAGTACATTCAGCGTATCTATATCCAGGTCGTTGGTAGGCTCATCCAGTATCAGGAAGTTGGGGTTCTTCATCAATATCTGAAGTAATTGCAAACGCTTTTTCTCACCGCCGCTTAGTTTAGATATAAACCCGTGCTGTTTTTTAGGTGGGAATAAGAACAGGGTTAGCAGGGCAGAGGCAGAAATCGTCTTCCCATCAGCCATAGTAATAAACTCGGCAACATTCTTTACCACATCAATCACACGGTCATCTTCCTTAAAGCTCATGCCCGACTGGTGGAAGTAGCCCATTACAGTCGTTTCCCCTGGCACGATCTCGCCTTTGTCAGGCTGCAAATTGCCGGTGATCATGTTTAATAGGGTGGACTTACCACTGCCATTCTTACCCGCAAGGCCTATCCGATCACCTTTTTTAAATACATAATTAAAATCAGCAACAAACGACTGCCCGTTGAAGGCTTTGTATAAATGATGCAGCTCTAATATCTTGTTTCCCTGGCGGGATGTTTTCACGCTCAGTTCGACTTTAGCCTTGGGCCCGGCGTTTTTGGTTTTCTCTTCCAGATCATAATAGGCGTCTATTCGGGCCTTCGATTTGGTTCCCCGGGCCTGCGGCTGTCTGCGCATCCATTCCAATTCTTTTCGAAGTAGGTTCGAGTTCTTTTGAAATTGCGCTTCTGATTCCGCTTCACGCTCGGCTTTCTTCTCCAGGTAATGTCCGTAGTTGCCGTTATATGGGATAACTTTACCATTATCCAGTTCCAGTATCTCATTACACACATTATCCAGGAAGTACCGGTCGTGCGTTACCATCACGATAGTTTTACCGCCTTCAGTCAGCAACTTTTCCAGCCATTCAATGGTATCAATGTCCAAATGGTTGGTGGGCTCATCCAGAAGATAAACCTCCGGGTCTTCAATTAGTAATCTGGCTAAAGCCAATCGTTTCTTCTGGCCGCCCGATAGCGTATCTATTTTTTGATTGAGGTGATGAATATCCAATCGCCCTAAAATGGTCTTAATCTTATATTCATACTCCCAGGCGTTATGGTTACTGATCTCCTCGGTGACTTTATCTATAGCTTTAGTATTATTAGGATCATTTTCCAGCAGGTTCTCATACTCTCTAATCAACTGCTGCTGCTTATTATCCGAATGAAAGATATAATCGCTGATAGTATAAGCCTTATCAAAAGTTGGATCTTGTTCCAAATAACCCATTCGCAGGTCTCGCGCCTGCACAACCTTTCCCTCAACGGGCAAAAATTGTCCGGCTAGTAATTTCAATAGGGTAGACTTGCCCGCCCCATTTACACCCACCAGCGCTACACGCCGGCCACGGTTGATGCCGATGGTCAGGTTTTTAAACAGCCAATGGTCATGAAATGAATGACCTAAATTTTCAGCAGATAGATACGTACTCACGCTAATAACTTTATTTTGTCGGAAGCATGCACAAATACACCTTCCTGTTTCTGTAATGATTCATTAAACATTGCCCTGGCCACTGTTCCGGCAGAGATGCTCCTGTATTTCTTTAACCTTCCGGCTAATAAAGGATCGACCACTTTCATCAACCCAATGATAAGCCTTTCTGTCGGTCGCGATTCTTTCCTGCCTCCCGTCAACACTGATGGCTGATAGATATGCAAACAGTTCAATCCAATTTTTTCAATAGCTTCTTCAACCTCGCCTTTCATCTTCGTATAAAAGTTCGATGAATGACTACTAGCTCCGATAGCCGATACCAAATGGTATTGTTCAACGCCGTTTTGCTTTGCGATCTGCGCTAACTTTAACGGATAATCATGATCGATCTTGCGATACACTGTCAAATCAGGTGTCTTTTTCCTGGTTGATCCTAAACAACAGAACAGCGCATGGTCTGTAATTGCAGCCGCATGATCATCCAACCTATCAAAATCGATCACCAACTGAACCAGCTTTTTATGGCTGATTGGTAATTCTTTTCGCACTAAAATCAGAACTTCGTCATAGTAGGGTTCATGCAATAATATGTTCAGTAATTTACTGCCAATTAGTCCGCTTGCGCCAGCTATAACTGCCTTATTTGACATAAGAAGTTCATAATTTTAGGCAAAAGTACGGAATCTAAATTTGTGGAATAAAAATTGTGTGTTTAAACATGTAATTTGGAGGAAACAATCAAAATCATGAAGAAAACAATTCACCCTGCTAACGAACGCGGGCATAACGACATCGGTTGGTTAAAAGCTAATTTCTCATTTAGCTTCGGGCCTTACTATAACCCTGCTAAAGTGCATTTTGGCGCATTGCGTGTGCTGAACGACGATATTATTGCCGGAGGTACTGGTTTTGGTACTCACCCGCACGATAATATGGAGATCATCACCATTCCTATTTCAGGAGCTTTGGAACATCGCGATAGCATGGGTAATATCGGCGTGATCACCGCCGGTGAGGTTCAAGTCATGTCGGCAGGTACCGGTATACAACATTCAGAATACAATCATTCTAAAACTGAAGATGCCAATACCCTGCAGATATGGCTTTTCCCAAAGGAAATGAATATAGAGCCGAGGTATGACCAAAAAAACTTTAACGACGGGTTGACGCCTAACCAGTTTACCACTTTGGTATCTCCGGTAAAAGGAGGCGAAGCGCTTTGGATCAACCAGGACGCCATATTTTCAATGGGGGACTTTGAGCCCGGGCAGAAAATAAAATACGATATCCAGATACCCGGAAACGGCGCTTACATCTTCGTAATTGAAGGTAAAATAGCTGTGGACGGCACCGATTTAAACAAAAGGGATGCTTTAGGTGTTGAAGATACTAGTTCATTTACCATTGAAACCCTAAAACAGTCACGTATTTTGATCATGGAAGTGCCTATGAGATAAATAGGTGCTTGCCGGACCAAAGGTTTTTGAACTGTAAAAAACAATTTGAAATAAAGTTGTTGTAACAGCCAATCAATAACCTATGGCAGAACAGGCATTATCCGGATGGAAAAAGTGGCTTGAAGGCAGCGGCGACCAGGTTATATTTTTAAAAGGATTTTTTAGAAATATGTTCCGCGGCGGCTTCGAGTGGTCGGAATTTGTACGTCAGTGCTACGAAATAGGCTATAAGTCATTCACCCTGGTGGGCGTAACAGCATTTATAATGGGGTTGGTTTTAGCTTTACAGCTGAGGCCAACCCTTGTTAGTTTTGGGGCCGAGAGCATGTTGCCGCGTACCCTGGCTATTTCCATTATTCGGGAAATTGGCCCTGTAATAACGGCGCTGATCTGTGCCGGTAAGATCGCCTCTGGTATAGGTGCTGAGCTCGGAAGCATGAAAGTAACTGAGCAAATTGATGCTATGGATGTATCCGGTGCAAACCCGATGCAATACCTAGTGGTGACGCGCATACTGGCTACAACTTTTATGGTACCATTGCTCACCCTGCTGGGCGATGTTATAGGATTGGCCGGCGGCTTCCTGGCTATCAATATTAACGGCAAAGTCACCCTGATGCTCTATTATAGCAAATGCATCGATTCTATAGGCTTTTCTGATCTTCTGCCTGCATTTATCAAGACCATCTTCTTTGGCTTTGTAATAGGCTTTATAGGCTGTTATAAGGGCTACAATTCAAATAAGGGCACCGAGAGTGTCGGAATATCAGCAAACTCAGCCGTCGTAGCTGCATCCCTCTGGATATTCGTCATTGACGCTATTGTTGTACAGGTCAGCAACATCATTATCTATTGATATGGAAGACAAGGAAACTATAGAAGAGTTAAAGCAACCTTCTTCCAAAAAGAAGGAAGTTGTGATCCATATCAAAGGATTGAAGAAGGCATTTGGTGAAAAGGAAGTGCTTAAAAACATCAATTTGGACGTTCATCGGGGAGAAAATGTAGTTATCCTGGGTAAATCAGGCACGGGCAAGTCTGTTACCATTGAATGCATAGCAGGAATGCTTGCACCTGACGAAGGCGAAGTGAAGGTATTTGGCGACGAAGTGGCAGGAATGACGGAGAAGCAGTTAAAAGAACTGCGTACCAAGATCGGATTCCTGTTTCAGAGCGGGGCATTGTATGACTCAATGACCGTGCGAGAGAACCTTGAATTTCCGCTTAAAAGAGTGCTAAAGGTGCGGGATCAGGCGGAAATAGACTCGCGTATTGAAGAAGCACTAGATGGTGTAGGCTTGATGGATGCCATAGAAAAAATGCCCTCTGAACTTTCTGGAGGTATGCGGAAACGGCTGGGGTTGGCGCGCACACTGATCGTTAAGCCGGAGATCATGCTTTATGATGAACCGACAACCGGCTTGGATCCGGTCACCTCGCGGGAAATAAGTCAGCTGATACTGAAAATGCAGAAGAAATACAAAACTACGTCGATCATCATTACGCACGATATGGAATGCGCTGAGATTACAGCCGACCGTGTGGTGGTGATGAATGACGGGGAATATATAGCAGAAGGCTCATTTGAGGATATAAAAAGATCAAAAGACGAGTTTGTACGCTCATTTTTTTAAAAACCTCTACTATGAAAACAACAACCGGACAGAAAATAAAAATCGGGGGCTTTGTGCTCGTCGGCCTGGCGGTGCTCATTGCCGGGATATTCCTGATAGGGAATAAGAAAGGGCTGTTTACCAAAACGTTCGAAGTACATGGTATGTTCAAGAACGTAAATGGGTTACAGATGGGGAATAATGCTCGTTTTGCCGGCATAAACGTCGGTGTAGTGAAGGATATCGTGATAGTTAACGATACTACTGTAAAAGTAGTACTCACACTGAACGAAGACGTACGAAAGTTTATCAAAAAGGACGCAAAACTAAGCATCAGCAGCGACGGCTTAATGGGAGATAAGCTGATCGTAATATCACCGGGAGGGACGAATAATACACAGGGAGTAGTAAACGGAGATCAATTGACCGGTGTAAATCCATTCGATGTGGACAGACTGGTTAATAAGTTTAGTAAGATAGCCGATGATGCCGGTGAGTTAGTAGGGGGCCTTTCAGAGATCGTAGACAAGGTAAACCATGGCAAGGGGAGTATAGGAAGGCTGCTAAATAACGATAAAATGGCCAAGGACCTGGAGGGCACGGTAAAACAAGCTAAAACTACCATAGCCAATGTGCATCAAACTACAGGGACCTTAAATGAGGATTTGAAAGCGGCGCAAAGCAATTTTCTGCTTAAAGGGTTCTTTAAGAAGAAGAAAAAGCTGGAAAAAGCCCGTCAGGATTCAATAAAAAAGACTCAGGACCAACAAAAACAAGTCGATCAGCCCAAGCCATAAAAAAGGCCCCCCGATTATATCGGGGAGCCTCAGTAGAATATCCCGGTGGAATTTATTATAAATACTTAGTCAGTTCAGGAGAAAGCGGGGTAACGGTTGAACGGAAGCGGTGAATCAATTTGCCGTTTTCGTCGATCAGGAATTTTTCGAAGTTCCATTTGATCTCACCCGTAAAATCAGGATTTGGCGCTTCTGTCAGGTATTTGAATAATGGATCGATGTCGTCACCTTTGACACTTATTTTTTGGCTTAAAGGGAAGGTAACTCCATAATTTTTCTGGCAGAATGATTTGATTTCCAACGCGTTTCCTGGCTCCTGTTGACCAAAGTTGTTGGCAGGGAAACCAATCACAACTACTTTATCCTTGTATTGATCGGCAAGCTTTTGCAGCTCGGCGTACTGAGGTGTAAAACCGCATTTTGATGCCGTGTTTACGATCAATAATTTTTTGCCTTTGTATTTGGCTAAAGAGAATGGTTCTCCATCAATGTTTTTTAGCTTAAAATCATAGACGGAAGCAGGAGCAACGAATAAAAGCGTTAAAAAGATTGCTAATATTTTCATGGTGTTAAATTTTGGTTTCGTTTTAAAGTGCTGAGTAAAAATACACTTATAAAACCGCAATTGTTTGAAAATAACTATCCGAATTATGTAAAATTTCTCTGACCCAAATAATGGTCTTCCTTACCTGTCATTATTTTCTTTTTTTCTGCTGTTTTGTCTGGATAGCCAAGCAAATGCAAGGCGCCGTGGATGATCACCCTATGGAGTTCATTTGCCTCGCCAGAGTTAAACTTTACAGCATTTTCGCGGATACGGTCGATAGAAATGAAAATATCACCTTCTATAACACCTTGTTTCTCGGAGTTATCAAAGGTGACAATGTCTGTGTAGGTGTCATGATTTAAATACTGCTGATTGATAGTCAGCAGGTATTCGTCTGAGCAGAAAATATAGTTGAGTTCTTTAAGCTTGTAACCCTCGGCTTCAATAGTGGCTTTTACCCAATGTTTTACCGCTGTTTTATTTTTTAGTTTAAAGCTGATATCCTCTTCAAAAAAGTTTATGGAGGGCATTATATTTTAAAATGAAGTTCAACTTCATTTCCTTTTTGGTTAAATATGCACTGATCGGCAAGCTGTTTTACAATGAAAACACCACGGCCGGTTAAACTTTCAAGGTTTTCTTCGGCAGTTGGGTCAGGCAGGTGGTCATAGTCAAAGCCTTCACCTTCGTCAGTTACCGTCCATATAACGCGCTTCGCATCCACTTCAGCGTTAATGATCACCTTTTTGTTCTCGTCTAATTTGTTGCCATGTACAATCGCATTAATAGCAATCTCGTTCAGGCAAGTCATCATATTAGCAAAGGTATCTTCGCTAACCTGGTGCTTATCTGCTATCTGCTCTATTAAAAGCTCCAGCTGCGATATGCTCTCCGGTTTAGAAGGGAGCTGTAAAGTATAAAGCTCGCTGGTTTGTACGTTCGCTTCTTGCATGTTATTTGGCATTAAGTTGATCAAAGTAAGATTTTATTTTTTGTTTATAGTACAAATTAAGTGCCGGAGATACTGTCTTAATTTGTTCGGTCTGCTTTTCTTTCGATTTTTGGTAGTCCTGCAACGCCTTAATGTATCCTGGAGGCATATCTTTTCCTACATTGCTTTCCCTTTTCTGATCCTGATCCCTTTGCTGCTGCGCCTTTTCTGCTTCAAGCATCCGGGTTTGAATCTGTTGCTGCCTCTTTAGCACTTCGTCTGTTATTCGCCTGTTTACGATATCGTTCTCAGTTTGTTCCATTTCTTTTGAAATTTTGTCCAAGTTGCCGAGACCTCCGGTGCCGTTTTTATTCTCTTCTTTATTAATTTCCTGCAGCGCCTGTCTTATCATTTCCTGTTGACGGGCCATTTTTACCAACTGTTCACTCATGCCAGCACGCTGACTTTGTGACATATTTCCACCCTGTTTTTGCAGCTGATCGCGCATCTGCTGCATATTCTGGTTCAATTGCTGCTGCATCTTGTTCAGCTGCGATAACGAGGGTTGTTTGCCTTTTCCTTTTCCGCTTTTGCCATTCTTCATCGAATTTTGCAACTGCTCCAGCGCCTCGTTCAGCATCAGTGCCAGGTTGTTCATTGATGTCATGGCATACTGCTGATTTCTTGAAGCTTCTGCCGTCCGGCGGTCGCCCATGTTTTCCAACGACTCATCAATGTGACTATTTATGCTCGATATCTCCTGGTTTACAGTGGATTGTATTTGCGGAACCCGGCGACTCAGGGCATAAAGGCTGTCTTCTGCCGTTTTTAAATTGTCTTTTATGTTTTTTTGTTTTTGTGCTAATATAACATAATTTGGATCAGTTGGGTTAGTATTTTTCAACGTTTCCATAACTTTTTCCTGATCGAATGAGCTATTAACGAGATTTTTTAACAATTCGCGTAACTGCTGCGCATCAACATTGTTTTGTGAGTCCTCTCCCTCCTGATTCTTATCCTCCATTTGCTTGGCCATCTGCTGCATTTGTTTAGATGCATCCTGCTGTGACTGAGCGGCTTTCTGCTTGTTGTTTTTCTGGAGTTCGTCAGAACTTTGATTCATTTGCTGGTCAATTTTCTGCTCCTCGCCTTTCGGGTTTTCGAAATTATTTTTTTGTTCGGCACTATCATTTTGCTTTTGCAGTTCATCCAGTGAGTTTTTCACATCCTGGAAATCCTGTTTGATTTTTTGCTGTTCCTGTTCCAGTTGTTTAGTGTCGGAATTTTGCTGTTTTGTTTGCTCAGAAAGTTTTTGTTGCCTGTCGGCCAATTGGTTAAGTGCGTTAATGTTCTGATTTAATTTCTGGTCAAATTCCAGTTTTTTATACAGTTGCAGTATACGGTCGAGCTCCTTTTTTAACGACTTGTTATCCATCTGCATTTTAGACAGTTCGTCGCGGGTAGCGTCTTTTTGCTCCTGATCCATTAACGCCTGTAATTTCTTCAGGAGATCCTGTGTTTTTGGGTCGAGCACATTGTTGAACAGATTTTCAATCTCTTTTTGTTTTTCCAGGATATCCTTGTTCTGCTGATCATTTTCCTGGCGGTTCACCATATTCTTTTTGTTCTCAGCCTGTATATCTTTTACCAGGTTATCCAGATCCTTTTTCTTTTGCAGCAGGTCGTCTATCTGCTTCTTTTCATCAAAAGATAACGTGCTCTTGTCCAAAAGCTTTTGATTCAGCTTTTGCGATTCTTTTTCAATTTGCCCTGCAAGTTTTATAGCGGATTGCATTTTTTCTTTCACCACCTGCGTGCCCTTGTCCAATTCCTCATTCAGCTCTTTCTGATCCGGTACATTTAGCGTACGCTGTGGCGATCGTACTTTTTTTGGCCCGTTAACACCGTCGTTATCTGCTACTTCAAAATAATAAGTTACCTGGTCGCCGGGTTTTGCACCCAATTGCTTCATGTCCCAGAAATAAAAGAAATTAGCCTGGGTTTTGCTTAGATCAGCTTTAACCGAATGTGTTATGGTACGCTCAGAACTTTTATCGCCAGGGGTGCCAATCTTATAGTTGAAAGTCAATGACGAAAAGCCATGGTCATCCTGAATTTTCCCGTTAAAATAAAGTGCCTTGCTGCTGATAGAGTCAGATTTTTCTTCAACCGTGATAGCAGGCGGTTCATCAGCAATCACGTTAATTCGGTAAGCTGCTGAATCCCCCCGGCTAACATTAGCATTTTGCGGACTGATCTTATAAAATGAGTTTTTGTAGATTCTTTTAGTATGTTCAAACGCATCGTCACCTGATTTAATTGCGCTAGTTCGATTATTATTCATATCGAACTGTATCCCGGTAGCATTTTGCGTATGAAACTGCCATTTTACCGTGGTACCTGCAGGCAAGGTAAGATCGCCGGCATTAAGTAATTGTTCTGATTTCTTATTCAGGTAAGCGGGGTAGATCAACTGCACATCAAAATGCAGCAAAGAAGGCTTTAAGTTGACTTTTATCTCATAGGGTAGAGATGTGAATCCGTTAGCAGTTAACCGGAAGCTTGTATTTTTTTGCAAATTGCTAAACTGGTAATGAAAATGACTGATATTCTCCTTGTCCAGCTTAAAAGTATTGTTGGCGGTTTCGATATAGACATCCGAGGGAAGCTTATTGCCATCCAGTTTTAAATTTAGTTTCAAATCACCCCCCTGAACAACAGACAGCGATTGGTTCAAAACCACAAACTTAAAAGGGGCTACCGGTGCAAAGTATTCATTATGCCTTATGATCCTTTTGGTACTTTCTGTTAGGATAGAGGGTGCCGCCAATGCAATAACGCAGATAACCGCAGCCGGAAATATCACCCATTTTAAGTATTTGGTGTTCTCTTTTATATTGATGGCTGATGGAAAGCTTACCGGTTTTAGCGTTTCGATTTTCTGGTCGATACTGGCCTCTATCAGTTCGCGTTGCTGCTGGTTGCTGTCGGCCAGTTTTTTAAGCTGGAGTGTATTCAGTAGCTTGTCACTCACATCGGTAAAATGTTTGCCGATGATTTCTGCTGCCTGATCGTGTGTAATGGTTTTACCCAATTCCAGCCATGCCAAAAGGGGGGGTAGGATGAGCCATGCAATCAACCCCAGATTCAGCAAAATAAAAAAGTAGAAAAGGAAAGTGCGAAAACCAGAATTGAAGTTGCCGTAATACTCGCTGACGGTGATAATTATGTAAGCAGAAAAAATACCTGCGCCCAAAAAAATGAGCCCCCGCAGCAAATTGTTGAAATAATACTTGCGGATGAAAGTATCGATCTTGCTGATTAACAACTCGTAGTTTTCCGATGACCGCATAATTTACTTCAGACAAATACGCTAAATATAGTTTTAACGCAACCTAACTATCAAAATTATAACTTTTAAATGATAATCGTGCATTTCAAAACCGACGTAGCCGTCGTATATTTGTAAGGCAAACTGATAAGTTTAACTAACTAATTTTGTTATGACTCAACATCCTGATCTGGAACTGGCATCTGAACTGAGAACGCTGTTCACCCGGTTGATCAAAAAACTAAGAAAAGAATCGGTAACCGGCCAGCATCTTTCGCTTACCGAGCGGTCGACTATGTCGAGGCTTTATCAGCAAAAGCAACTAGTGCCAAGCGAATTGGCGATTTCTGAAAAAATCACTAACCAATCGATGTCGCAGATATTAAATCACTTGCTTCAACTGGGATATATCACTCGTACAGCGTCTGATACTGATAAACGCAAAGTGCTGATCTCCCTTACAGAATTAGGCGAAAAAGTGTTGCTTCAATTTCGTGCCGAAAGAGACCAGTGGCTGGCCAAAGCGATAAGTGACAGCTGTAACGAAGAAGAAATAAACCTGCTTAAAAAAGTGATAGGGCCTTTGAACAAGGTGATAGATCACGGATAAAAGCAGCACCATCAAAGCCATCTATCCTAAGAATAAATGAAAATTACAACTTTTAATGCATTTCGGAGCCGCAACTACCGGCTATATTTTACAGGACAATCCATTTCACTCATCGGAACATGGATGCAAAAAACAGCCGTAAGCTGGGTGATCTATTCGCTTACCCACTCCACCTTTGTGCTGGGGCTCACCTTATTTGCAAGCCAGTTTCCCTCTTTTGTGCTTTCACTGCTTGGCGGCGTGGTGTCTGACCGGTACGATCGTTTTAAGGTAATGTTGTGCACCCAAATCGCATCGATGATTCAAGCTTCTATTTTGGCGATATTGATATTGTCAGGTCATTACGTCGTTTGGGAAATACTCGCGCTAAGTGTCTTGCTGGGTATCATCAACGCCTTTGATGTACCCGCGCGGCAATCCATGGTGTATGAGATGATTGAGGACAAAAAAGACCTGCCCAATGCATTGGCGCTCAATTCATCTATGGTTAATTTATCCAGACTGATCGGACCTGCTATCGCAGGGTTTATACTGGAAAAGCTGGGGGACGGTACCTGTTTTGCGTTGAATGCCTTAAGCTTTCTGGCGGTGATAGGCTCGTTGTTATTGATGCGTTTGCCTAAATATATTCCGCAGGTACATGTCAAAAATGCCTTTGGCGAGATGAAAGAGGGATTCGAATACCTGAAACAAACGCCCTCACTGGCTTTTATCATCATTATGCTGGCACTTATCAGTTTTCTGGTTATGCCATTCAGTACCTTATTGCCGGTTTATGCGCGGGATATTTTTAAGGGAACCGCATCAACCTTCGGAATCATTGATAGCGTGATTGGCCTGGGTGCATTTAGTTGTGCCATATTCCTGGCATCATTAAAACCCGGGAGCAACCTGAAAAGAATACTTGCCATTAACACGCTGGTATTTGGCGCCGGAATAATACTCTTTTCGCATGAAGGAAATTACCCAATAGCCTTGGTGTTTGCCGCAGTGACGGGGTTCGGGATGATGTCTCAGGTTACGGTAAGCAATACTTTGATACAAACCACTGTGGAACCGAATATGCGGGGCCGTGTGATTAGTTTTTATGCGATGGCCGTTTTCGGCATGCAACCATTGGGCGGACTGCTGATCGGCTCGGTATCCAAATGGATCGGAACGCCTGATACGATGTTGGGCGAGGGGGTAATTGCCGTGCTGATAGGCTTACTGCATATGCGTTTTCTGCGGAAGGAGAAATTAAAAAAAGAACAGCCTTTGCCATCGTTAGGACAGCAAACGATACAGGCAGCCTAATCTTTTAAGCCCTTCAAAAGGCCGTAATAGGCTGGTTTCTTTTTATAAAGTGAATCGAAAGAAAGCGGCCAGTCTTTCCTATGAAAAAAAGCTGGTATCCAGCTATCTGCATCTGAAAACTCCCAGGTAGTAATACCATATTGCTGGGCTGCTGGAACGGTTGCCCGGTAAGTCTCAGCGATAAATTGAAATTTGCCGGCTTGTGCTATCTGTAGCGCACTTGTAAAAACAATATTGGGGTCATTCCCGGGATTTACTGAAATATCCAATTCAGAAATATGAACTTTTAACCCTGTTGCTGCAAGTTTTTTTAGCGCGGTGGTGATGCCGGCATTATCGGCATTTATATCGATGTGCATCTGCATACCGATGCCTGATATAGGTACGCCCCTGTTTTTTAGGCCAACCACTAAAGCGATCATTGAATCGAGTTTTACACTGTTCCATTCCTGCCCGTAATCGTTATAAAATAAAAGAGCTTGTGGGTCAGCCTCATGAGCATATTGAAAGGCGCGTGCAATATAATCAGGCCCCAGATGCCTGCGCCAGATACTACCATCGCCTGGATTAACGTCCTGATTGCGCAATGTGCCGTCATCGTCGCGGATCGCCTCATTAACCACATCCCATGATGCAACCTGCCCTTTGTAATGAGCAGCTTCGGATTCAATATGTGTTTTGAAAAGGTTTTCCCAGGCCACAGAATCACCCTGAAAATTAATCACCCAATTTGGTAAGGCCTGATGCCAGATCAAATTATGGGCATGCACCCTTATATGATGCTGTGCAGCAAATGCTACTAAAAAATCGCCATCAGTATAATTATAAACTCCATTTTGGGGCTCTGTCCAATCAAATTTTAGTTCATAATCAGGTGTAATGCTATTATATTCAGTAGTTAAAGTCCCCTGGTAATAATAACTCCCTTTTATGCGGGGCGAATTGACCGCTGAACCCATAGGGAATGAAGCAGTTGACTGCAAAGTGATAAACTGTTGCGGTTCAGCAGCGGGCTTCTTTTTACAACTTGTTATTAAAGCTAAAGAATACCATATAACTAATGGAATGACAGTTTTTCTCATCGCCAAAAAGCAGGTTTTTGCTGAGTTCCCCTGATAGTGCAATCTACACATTCCCTTGTACTATAAAGAAAGCCTATGATACCACCACCGGAAGCCGATATAGCGCTTGTTGCAAAATAATCTATAGGGGGATTGATCAGCGTGTTTTGAACCTGGTTGGTACCTGTTTTATCGAGATATAGGGCAGTATCCTGCTCACAGGTATAGGGATAGATAGGTAGTACATTTCCGGGCAGGTCCTCATGCTTTATAAAAATTCTTTTAGATTGTACGTTGGTGGCGGATACATAGCCGATTACCGGCTCTGCCGGGTTAGCGGTGTTGTGTATATTCCCGCTGATTTCAGAAGGCAGTGCGTCGAAAATACTGCCCAATTGTTCGGTATTCTTTTTAAGATTCTGATAAAAATTAAAAGCATCCTGGGTAAGCGCATACTGCCTGAGCATGATAGAATATTTTGATTCGACTTTTTCCGATGTCAATGGAATTTGCGTAATCGACGACTGGTAAACCACATCAGATCTTAAATTTTGGGTGGAGGTAAGAACGATGGATGATGATTTGTCGTTACCAAAGCAATAAAATATAGACTGTTGCGAAGTTCGGGGTACTATCTTATCGGTTGTGGGGTCTAAAACGTAAATCGAAGCATATTTTGCATGGAATATCCAGGTCTCGTCAAAGTCCCACATGTAATAATGGGTTTGGTTTGCAGCGTCATGGGTGTTTACGTACAGGTTAACCACGCTATCTTTAACAATATTATAGCCCAGGCTGTCGATTGGCGGCGTCGGTTTTATTGTCACAAAATCTGATAGATATTGACTGCCATTGGTTTGAATACGGAGGCGATATCTTTGAGAAGCAGGAAGGTTAAGACCGGATATGGAGTTGTAGTGCCCGTTGTAGTTTACATCGTACAAGGTATATGTGCCGCCTTGTTCGCCCTCAACGGTTACGGTTGCACCTAAAACCGGGTTGTTGGTTATTTTATCTGTTAGTTTTACAGTGCGGCTTATTTTTATAACCGTGGAATCATTACCGGTGTTGATAACGCCCTCAACCACCAGGTAACTGTTTGAGGTTGATGTTGCCGGCGGATTATAAGGCTTTTTGCAGCACAGTAATCCTAGGATACACAGAAAAAACAGGTTGCGCAACTTGGTCATAAATTTAGGCATTGTATTAAGCATGAGGCAAGGGAACGCCCTTAGCTTAATTGGCTGATACCAAATATAACTAAATGTTTATTTATATAACTAAAAAATTCTTTTGTAAAAGACAGGGTTAATTATGTTATTAAACGGGGAAAATTTGTTTGCTGTATATATATTTGTACCTCTGGTTAATTTTTCGGGATGTAGCGTAGCCCGGTATCGCGCCAGCATGGGGTGCTGGAGGTCGTGGGTTCGAATCCCGCCATCCCGACAAAAAAAAACTGTCCTTGCCTGTTGAAACAGGTGAGGATTTTTTGTTTTGCGGCTTTGTAAACCGCATGGTATCGCGTCCCGATAGGATCGGGAAGGCCGTGGGTTCGAATCCCGTCATCCCGACATTGTTAAGGAGTCTTTGATCGAAAGGTTAAAGACTTTTTTGTGGCATCGCGTCCCAATAGGATCGGGGAATGTCGTGGGTTCGAATCCCACCATCCCGCCATGTTTAAAGAGTCTCTAATCTAAAGGTTGAACTAATACCTCGTATTAACCGCCCGTTTACGTCTACGTATCAGGAAACCAATAAGCAGTGCAATCAGCATAATGTTATCTTACTATTCCGGCAAAACGTTGGTAAAATGCTGTCGGGCTATGTTGATGTTTCGGGGCATATTCCCCCGCAATTATCGGAATATAGATTACCCTGCGGCGGCTCTCTTCCCCTGCAACAGATGATTGGGCCACCCTGTGCCAAAGCCGGCCGTCGTGTATGGTCAGGTCGCCTGCTTTTGGTAATATGGCCAGTTCGTGCCGATCGGGTTTGTTATCCAGAAAATAACGTTTGCGGAAAAGCAATTGAAAAACGCTTTGTTTGTGCGTACCGGGAATAATGCGTAATCCTCCATTTTCTGGTTTGAGATTAGACAGGTGAATACCAACATTAAGCATAGGGTTAATTTTTTGGCCATGAAAAATATCACGCAGTCCATCGGTATGCCAACCCATTTTTATAAAACGGCTTTCGGGCCCGCTTACATAATGATTAAATACCATTCCGTCTTTTTCGTTTGTGCCCAGCCTTGCCTCTGGACCAATAAGGTTAAGTAAAATCCGAAAACGATTATCGGCGGCTAAATTCTCAAAAACCTGGTGCTGTTGATTAATAAATGCAAAGCGCTGGATCAGCTTTTTGCCATCAAGATCGACGCCATACTTAAGCGGAACACCGTTAATTTTATAAGTTTCGCTTTCAATCAGCTGTTGCTGAACTTCGTAAGAAGCGTCAGTAAGTTGTTTTACTGCTTCCGGGCTTATAAAATTTTCGAAGTGTATAAATCCATGCTCATTAAAGAACTCGCGCTGCTCAGTTGTGATGAAGGCGCCTAAATTAAACTTAGGGTATAAATTTTCCATGTAAAAAAGATGAATTGTAAGTAAAAAACCTGTTTAAGGATGGAGTGGGGGACGTTAGATTATGACTAACAACAGCAGCAGCAACAGCAGGCAAACTTCCGCAGGCGCATTCGCATGACTGGCAATGAGGTGATATTTGACTGCTTTGTTTTCAATTAATGTCTACTTAATCTATAGAATTACAAGTATAAATAATTATCGTATACCTGTCAAGGTTTTTTTAAAAATCTTTTCAAAAATTATGGCTTATATAAACCGGCAGCTGCGCGTTCAATTAATTTTTTTGGTGCATGTCGGACGACTGCGGCTGAAATTTTGTTGAACAGACCGGGAACAATTTCTGCTTTCCCTTTGAATAAACCTTTCAAACCAGCTGCGGCGACATCATCTGGCGACATATTGAACTTTTGTGCCAGGTCGGCCAGCGCCTCCAATCCAGCTCTTTTGGCAAAACCTGTATCGGTTGGCCCCGGGCATAAACAACTTACAGATACTCCCGTCCCCTTAAGTTCATACCGCAAGGCCCGGCTAAATGAGAGGATAAATGCCTTACTCGCGGCATACACGCCTAATGTAGGGACAGCCTGGAAGGCCGCAGTACTTGATACATTCAAAATATACGAGCGTTCGTTCTCTCCTAATAAGGGAAGCAATGCGTGGGTAATCCTGATAACGGCTTCAGTGTTGAGACGGTGCATATTCACCAGTTCTTCGAGGTTAAGCACCGGAAAGTTGCCCCATAAACCATAGCCCGCGTTATTGATCAAAATGGCGGGTGCAATGCTCAGTTTATCGCACCATTCCTTAATCAAAACTGCGGCATTGTCTACAGAGAGATCAAGAGGTAAACTGATCGCCTCTACGTTATAAATTAGACGGATACTTTCAGCAAGTGCCTGCAACTTTGCTTCAGACCTTGCGATCAATATAACGTGATATCCTCGTTGCGCGAGTTGTCGGGCAAATGATTTGCCGATGCCACCACTCGCCCCCGTTATCAATGCGTATTTTTTCATTTAATGTAATTGAATCAGATGATTTTTTTGGAGCGTTAGGACGGATTCGATGCGCCGTAAAGAGTTTTGCTGACACCTTCCTTGCCGACCGGTAACTCCGCCCTGTTTGTGTCAATAACCCTGTAAACAATAGTACATATATTTGCTAAAACTGTCATACTGCCAGAGCTTTTCTTCATGGACATAAAACGAGCCCTGTGTATTAAGTAACCGGTTGTGCATTAAGAAAACTATTCTTTTCATGCTGCTGAAATGGTCGTATTTAAACTGATCAATGGTATTCCTTTGGCGTTTGCGTGGTGCTAACCGTATCGATAAAAAGGCGGTCAAAGTTGCCGGTATCGGCGTTGCTGAACTTCCCCAACAAAATACTCTCGCCGGTCAACCCCGGATTATTGCCTGCCCCCAATAACCAGGTGCCTTTGGTGTCACGTACCTCTAGTCCGGCAATTTGCGCTGCTTTTAACCCAAAATCGGTACAATTATTTTTACTCAGATGATAAGCCAGCCCGTCATATTGTCGGGTGAGATGCAATATCCTTTCAAAACGATGCCTGGAGATAAATTTGCCGACAACTTCGTCCCAGGCATGGCCACCGTCGTCTGTAAATTTGGAAGTAGATGAAGGCACCAATGGAGTTGCGGCCAACAGATTGTCTTTATGAGGGCCGAACCCGAACGTCAACGCAGTATATGACGAGTCCATGTTGAATTTAATCAGCGTGATAAAAGTATGACCTGTATTGATAAAACGATGCACTTTGGCTTTACCGCGAACTGGTTGTTTAACGTGAAGGATCATTGCATAAGCCATCGGCAGTTTGCCATCATTAAAAGTTTGCACAATATCGTCCACCTTTATGATCTTGCTTTCTACCGGCTTAGCTGCATAGCCGATTTGTTTCATTTGTTTTGCGATAGCTTCCTGATCAAGTTCAGTAACCGGTATTTCGGAGTTAGCGAGGCTATCCGGTGTCAAAGTTCTCAGAAAACACTTCATCGCCAACGGATAAAGGCGAAGCCGCGTAAAAAGGCCGGCGAGTTTATTCCATTGCCAGTCAGCCGGCTCATTAGAGGGCACGTCTGGAATATTGAGCTGTTTCAGGAGGCTTAACAATTTTTGTTTTTCTGTTCTGCCTTTTAACGGCGTTACAACGCGTGGTAACCGGAGATTAGTTGATGCACTCACGGGCTCAGTGTTGATACCGGGCTGCTGTTGCGCGTTTGAAAAGAGAGGCAACAGCAAAACCGCCGAAAGGGTGATCATATATACAGATTTTGTAAAGAGACTGGACTTCATGGCAGTATGTATTGATTAATCTTTATTATTGTGTGATCCTGAGGCCAACTGAACATGGAATTTGTCCAGCCTTCAGATATTCAAATTAGTTTATTTAGACTTAGCCGATAAAGGCAATTCCTGCTTTATGGCGGTAAGTATTTCATTTTTGGGAAACAGACCCTCTTTGTGCCAAACCAGTACCCCGTTTTTATATAAGGCTATATTGGGGATGGCGTTAATTTTTAGCTGATGCGCTAGTGCTGTATTGTCAAAAACTTCAACCTTATAAAGTGGGGTGCCGGTTTCGTTGCTGGCGGAGTCCACTAATGGCGCCATTTTGATGCACCCCGGGCAATATTTGGAGCCAAAGTCAACCAATATCAGTTTCTCATTCCCGACTATATTTTGAAAGTCTGCCAGAGTGAAGCCTTTCTTTACCAAGGTTTCTACAGGCTTGCCTGACCCCACCCAGTTGGCAATACCGCCCGGAATTTCGTAGACCTTATTGAACCCCTGTGCCCGTAGTTGTTTGGCCAATATCCCGCTTCGATAGTTACCGATAGCATATACAAATACAGGCTTTTGTTTGTTGAGTGCATTTATTTGTGAAGCTGCCTTTGTCGGATCGGTACTTAAAACAATCGCATTTTTAAGGTGAATTTGTGCAAACTCTTCAGCCGACCGGGCATCAATTATTTGCGGTTGCCCGGATATATTTATTTTGGCCTCGACATCATCTATCGATAGTTTAGCCCTATTTTCCTGCGCCTTTGCGTGAAAGCCTAAAACGATGAGAGTTGCTAGTGAAATTAGGTTGAGCTTTGTCATGGTGTTTTTTAAGATTAATTATCGGGTTCTGATTCACCACGAAAATATATAAATATTTTAAATATTCTATTAAATCTATAGAATTTATAGTTATTATTGAATCGTGATAGTGATGATCGATTTGATCGGCGGGTCTAAACAGCGAGTAACTTAGTTTTTATTTCGATTCGAATCTGCCATCCAGATAAAAAAATCAAAGCATAAAAAACCTAAAGCTTTTTTTGTTATATTCGGTCGCTTAACCGAACGATTAAATGTCGTCTGTCAACTTCTCAAACATCAAATCAGGATTTTCGTATTAATCACTAATAACGCCCCAATTTTTATGAAAACAGCATTTAACCCTAAATATCCAACTATTGATGATCTCAAAAAAAAGGCCAAGTCTAAGATCCCGAATTTTGCGTTTGAATGGATAGATAACGGGTGTAATGACAATGTTGCACTGATGAAGAACACAAGGGAGATCAGGGATATTGAGTTAAAGCCATTGTATATCACAGATCACCGGGAGGTAGACTTGAAAACAGAGCTATTCGGGCACACATATGATCTGCCTTTAGGGATTGCACCCATAGGCTACCAGGGCTTGATGTGGCCTAATATGCCCGAAATATTGGCGAAGGCGTCTGTAAAAAATAATATCCCATTTGTAATAAGCACCGTAACAACCAGTACTGTCGAAAGGCTTTGCGAAATAACAGAAGGCCGCGCCTGGTTTCAATTGTATCACCCGAAAGGAGATGACCTGCGTGATAAAATGTTAAAGAGGATTGAAGACGCGGGGTGTCCGGTTTTAGTATTAACATGCGACATGCCTTCGGTAGCCTATAGGCCATTTGACATTCGAAATGGTATGGGACTGCCACCCAAGAAGACACTTAAAAATATTCTTCAAGTTATAGCAAGGCCGGAGTGGCTACTAAAAACCTTGTATCACGGCAAACCAACATTTGCTATCATGCAGCCCTATATGAAAAGCTTAAATAATCAGATCAATTTTGATAATAAATTGAATGAGCAAAAAATAGCGTTTATAAGGGATAGATGGAAGGGCAAACTGGTTATAAAAGGAATTTCCTCGGTAGAAGACGCCGAGGTAGCCATCAGACTAGGAGCCGATGCTATTGTTGTTTCTAATCATGGAGGGCGACAGCTGGATCCGGGACCATCATCTATAAAAGCGCTTGGGCCGATAGTGGAAAATTATCAGGGGAAAATAAAGATCATGATGGACAGCGGCCTACGAAGCGGGCCTGATATTGCAAGGGCTTTGGCGTCTGGTGCTGAGTTTACCTTCATGGGCAGAAGTTTTGTGTATGCAGTAGCAGCCCTGGGTAATGAAGGGGCTGACCACATTATCGAAAGCCTGAAGATTCAGTTAAAACAGGTGATGGAACAAATTTCCTGCGTTTCAGTAAGTGACTTGAAAAACCATTTGGTGGTGCCCACCTATGAACCCAAACTATAGCAGCAAAGCT
Organism: Mucilaginibacter sp.; assembly: GCA_019235595.1. Classification (GTDB taxonomy): domain Bacteria; phylum Bacteroidota; class Bacteroidia; order Sphingobacteriales; family Sphingobacteriaceae; genus Mucilaginibacter. The sequence continues at coordinate 22,657 of JAFAKI010000156.1, forward strand.
GTTTTTTGGACAATATTAGTCTCTTTTTGCAGAGGATAATTTTGCGTCAATCCTCCCCTTCTGTCTGAAATGATGCCGAAGATGCATTTCGGCAAATTGCAGCCAGTCTAAAGTATTAAAGTAAAGCAAGCCCGGGTGACGGGTTTTCCCTATTGCCTTTGAGGGATCAAATGACGCGTACAGCCTATTGACGTCGGTTTTTATCGCTAATAGTTTTTGCCTCACTTCATCTTTATTTTCTGGTTGTCGAATGTATATCCCGGTAGCAGGACCTTCAATCATCATATCCGGGAAACTATTGTTCTGAAGCATTGCGCGTGCATTTTTATGCATCTCCTTGTCACTGTCGGCATGTGTTTGCATGGCCGCCGCCATCTGCTCTGCAAACAAGGCGGTATCATCGGTGATATGGGTATACACCTGTCCCAGCGACCAGGAGTTTTCATCAGGTTTTTGATAAAGCATTTCTAAGGTATAATCATCCAGGTAATCGATCCATTTTTGGATTGTTTCATTAAACGCATTAAGTAATATTATTTCCCTCGGGTTTTCCATATAGATGTATGACCGAAGATAGCCAAAATTGCAGTAGTGCCGCAACTGGAGCTTTGTGTACAGATGTGAAGATTTACTTTCTTAATTTTCCGGCCGGTCATTCCGTTAAATTCTGTAATTTTGCAATGTCTTATCAAATCAGAACAATGCTGTCACTATAAATTAAGCAACTACCTGTATGACTGCCATTTACAACAAAGATTTAGGAACAAAACAAAAGGCCCTGGCCATTAACCTGGACCCCAAAATATACGGCTCATTTGCCGAAATAGGCGCCGGACAAGATGTTGCGGCTAATTTTTTCAAAGCAGGCGGCTCTTCCGGAACCATAGCTAAAACCATGTCGGCCTATGACATGACCTTTTCGGACGCCATTTATGGCGTACAACAAGTGAAGCGTTATGTAAGCGAGGCCCGTCTGATATCCATGCTGGAACACGAATATGGCTTGCTTATAGAGCGTTTGGCTGCACAGCGGGGGGATACTACTACATTTTTCGCCTTTTCAGATACCATGTCGGCCCTTAACTTTCATAAAACCAATGAGGGCCATGGATGGATGGGGGTGCGTTTTCAACTGGAGCCTAATGGTGAATATAATGATGTGATCCTCCACGTAAAGCTGCTGGATAATGATAACAACCTGCAGCAGCAGGCAGTAGGGGTGTTGGGTGTAAACCTGATGTACGCCTGTTTTTATTATCACGAAGTTCCGCCTGTTTTCCTGCTTTCTCTGATAGACGATCTTTCAAAAGACCGTATTCAAATCGATATGATCCGTTTTGAGGGGCCAAACTTCAAAAACGTGGATAACAGGCTGATGAGTTTGCTCCTGGTGAAATATGGATTTTCGGATGCCGCGGTATTTGGTCCGGATGGCAAAAACCAGCAGCCGTCAGAGGTATTGTATAAGAAGCATATTGTGGTAGTACGAGGCCGTTTCCGCCCGGTGATCAATGTTCATATGGATATGCTGCACACCGGCGTTAAGCAATTTTTGCAGGAGCCGGATGTAGATCATTCGCAGGTGGTGGTGATCACAGAGCTTACGCTAACAGCTTTGAAGGAGAGGGATGCCGATGATAACTCCGAAATAGATGAAAAGGACTTCCTTGACCGTGTAGATATTCTTTGCTCCCTTGGCCAAACGGTATTGATATCCAATTTCCACGAATATTATAAGCTGGTGGCCTACCTGTCAAAAATCACCAAACTCAAAATGGGTGTGGTATTAGGTTATCCAAACCTGGAGTACATTTTCTCGGAAGAACACTATAAGGATTTGCCGGGGGGTATCCTCGAATCGTTTGCTACACTATTCAGCCGCAAGGTAAAACTGTTTATTTACCCAACCCTTCGCGATGGCATGATCATGAATTGCCTGCGTTTCTATCCTCCGCCACACCTTATCGATTTGTACCGCTACCTGATTGCCAATAACAAAATTGAAGATATCAGGAATTATAACGAGGGCAACCTAAACGTACAGACCGACAATGTGTTGAATTTAATTAAACAAGGCGCCGACGGTTGGGAAGAGTTTGTACCGCCGGAAGTAGCCAGCATAATAAAGGAACGCTGTCTTTTTGGTTATCCCTGCAAAACAGCAGCTGCCAACGAAGAAGTGAAAGCTGACGAGCCATCGGAACATACGGGGGCATAACCGGAACCCTCTGTATAAACATGATCCACGTGGAACATTTTATACGGGTTCATAAAGGAATATTGACCAACGAAAAGGCTCCGAATCAGGGGCCTTTTCAATATCTCCCATTTGCGGCATATTAATCGTTCTGTCGATCAATTTAATTGGCAAATCGTCAAAATCACTCGTCATTATTGTCGCTGTACTACGTTTTGCTAACACTTTTTGCCCGGTAAGTTTGTTTATCAAAACAATATGAGGAAGCTGATTTTAAAAATGTCGGTCTCTGTTGATGGGTTTGTTGGCGGACCGAACGGCGAAATAGATTGGTTATTGAAAACGATGGACGACGAAGCGGCCCAATGGGTATTGGATACGATATGGCTGGCGGGGTTGCATATTATGGGCAGCCGCACTTTTCATGATATGATCTCGTACTGGCCTTACTCGGACGAGGTTTTTGCCGAACCAATGAACGAAATTCCAAAGGCTGTTTTTACACGAAAAGGTATCGACCTGTCAACTGACGACACAACGACAGCCTTAAAAAATGCCTCAGTTTTAAAGAAAGGAAGAAGTCTGGCTACTGTTGAAGCCGATCTTTCCAGCTGGAAAAATGCCGAAGTCATCACCGGTGATATGAAAGCAGGGGTTGAGCGCTTAAAACAACAAGGTAGCAAGCCAATTTTGGCGCATGGTGGTGCGGGCTTTGCACAATCCCTGGTTCGTACCGGGTTGGTCGACGAGTATCGCCTGCTTGTTCATCCATTTGCATTGGGTAAAGGCTTGCCAATTTTTTCGCGACTGGATCAACCATTGCATCTCGAGCTGACAAATGCAATTCCATTCAGGGGCGGAGTCATTGCGCTGACCTATCACCCACTTGAAAAATGACCTAAATAAGAAAAGGCCCCGCAACCCGGAGCCTTTTCAACATGTTATAATAAGATTCTTCTAAATTAATTCATTCTGTATGGTGCGATTAGGTAAAATTCAGGTATCTGAACGTTAAAAGTACCGTTATCAACCATGCGAACCATCTGGTATTCGCCTTTCATGCTACCCATGTCGGTTTTCAGGTTACAGCCTGAAACATACTCATGCGTGCTGCCGGGTTCGATAACGGGCTGCTGGCCAACAACGCCTTCGCCCTCCACTTCTCGTTTTGCCCCATTTGAGTCGAAAATTTCCCAATGCCTGCGCAATAATTGCACAGAGGTATGTCCCACATTTTGGATGCTTATTTTGTAAGCAAACATATAATGATCATTTGCCGGGTTTGAATACTCCGGTTGATAGATGGTTTCTACTGAAACTTTAACACCGTCTGTTATTGTTGTGATCATGACTTTTGTGAATGATGTCAAATATATTCTTATCAAAACAAATATTACGCCATTTCTTCAGAGTAATGTTCTGCTACCTCAAATAATATCTCCAACACCTCTTCCACGCTGGCTGCGGTGACCAATTTCATCCGAAATTCCTTAAAATGGTCTACTCCTTTAAAGTAGTTAGAATAGTGCCTGCGCATCTCAAAAAGGCCTGTTTTGGGCCCTTTCCATTCTACAGACTTCTCTAAGTGAGTCTTGCAAACCCCTATGCGCTCGGCAATTGTGGGTTTGTCAAGATAATGTCCTGTTTTAAAAAAGTGCTTTATTTCCCGGAATACCCAGGGATATCCGATGGCTGCACGGCCCACCATCATGCCATCAACTTCGTATTCTAATCGCCAATCGGCGGCTTTTCGCGGCGAGTCGATATCGCCATTTCCAAAAATGGGGATTTTTATCCTCGGATTTTTTTTTATTTCGCGAATTAGCGACCAGTCGGCATCACCTTTATACATCTGCGATCGGGTTCGGCCATGAATCGTCAATGCCTGTATTCCCACATCCTGCAGGCGCTCAGCCACTTCATATACATTTTTGGTGTTATCGTCCCATCCAAGGCGGGTTTTAACAGTAACGGGTAAATGGGTAGCTTCTACAACAGCTTTTGTCATGGCTACCATTTTAGGAATATCCTGCAGCAGACTTGCCCCAGCGCCACGGCATGCGACGTTTTTTACCGGGCAGCCATAATTGATGTCCATCAGGTCAGGATTAACCTCAGTTGCAATTTCGGTCGCCTCGCGCATATGGTCGATATCGCTACCAAATATTTGTATACCTATCGGCCGTTCGTACTCAAAAATGTCCAGCTTTTGCCTGCTTTTTGCGGCGTCACGTATCAATCCTTCCGACGAAATGAACTCGGTATACATCATATCCGCACCGTTCTGCTTGCACACATAACGGAAAGGCGGATCGCTCACATCCTCCATCGGCGCCAGCAGCAGCGGAAATTCTCCGAGATCAATATTTCCTATTTTTACAGACATCTTTATCTTTATCCGACGCAAAAATACGAATTTAGCGCCAAAATATGTCAGAGCTCCATCATAACCCCATACCACACAAGCAAATACATTATGCCTATCAATTTCTGGCAGTTATCGGATTACTAATCCTGACGCTTATTGTAGGAACCCTCTCAGGGATGGTAATTATTAAGATAATTTATGGCAGCAAAACACTATGGAATGTTTTGGAGGCTAAACTTACCGCTCCGAATGTAAGCGGATCGCTATGGATATTACAGTTTTTCGGAACGACTTTACCGATCCTGGTTACCCCTATCATATTTTCCTACTTTATCGCGCGCGAACCCGACGAATACCTGAAAACCAACTTCCATTTCCCATGGCTGCTGATTGCAATTGTGTTTGTAGCGATGATGCTTTCTAACCCGCTCATAGAGTTTTTGGGTAACCTGAATGAAAAAATGGTATTACCCAAATTTTTGAAAGGAGTGGAGGACTGGATGCGCCAGAGTGAGAATGAGACCAAAAAGCTTTCTGATACCATGATGGAAATGCGCTCTTTTTCGGCAATGATATTCAATCTGCTGTTTATTGGTTTGCTGACAGCGATAGTAGAGGAAGTATTATTCCGGGGCTGCCTGCAAACCATATTTGTGCGTTGGACTAACAGTAAACATGCAGCTGTATGGATTGTAGCGATATTATTCAGCGCCTTCCACATGGAGTTCTTTGGGTTTTTGCCCAGAATGTTTCTCGGCGTACTGTTCGGATACTTTACCGTTTGGAGCGGCAGCGTTTGGCCGTCAATTTGGGCGCATTTTGTGAATAACGGCACCATTGTGGTGATCACTTACCTGGCGGGACAAAAAATAATTGATATCAATGTGGATGATCAGCATGTGTTTAGCAATGCCATTTACGTAGCGAGCCTTATCATAACGATGGCGTTGCTGTATTTTTATCATTATATTGCAGTAAAAAGGCAAATTGCAGATCATGGAGAAGAACTGGGTTAGAATTTTTACGAGTTTCAACTATTACCAGGCAGAAATTGTGAAGCAAGTGCTTACAGAAAATCAGATCGACGCTGTTTTATTAAATAAACAAGACTCTTCTCATCGTACTTTTGGCGACATCGAAGTATATATTCATCAACAGGATTTTAGCAATGCTATAGAGATCATGATCCTGAACCAAATTAACTTATGAAAACACGCGCCATAACCGGCTTCTTTTTTGTTATTGTAATGCTTGCCTCCATATTGCTGGGTCAATATGTATTCAGAGTATTTTATTTAATACTGTGCACTTTTGCCTTGTATGAATTTTATGGATTGGTAAAGCAAACTAATATTAAGCCGTCTTTAATCTTAGGCCTGATAACAGGTATTTTGCTTTATGTAATATTTACCTCACTTGCTATAGACAATAGCGATCCCCCGATGAACCATTTGCTACTTGCACTAGTGCCATGTTTTGCAGCTATATTTATTCAGGAGCTCTTCAGAGAATCGTCATCGCCGTTTACAAATATTGCTTACACTGTTTTTGGTTTGCTGTTTACTGTAATACCTTTTTGTTTCTTTAGTGCTTTAGCGTATTTGAACAGTTATACAGGCTTTAATTTTCATATTCCGCTGGCTTTTCTAATCATGCTTTGGTCCAATGATACCGGAGCTTACCTGAGTGGTTATTTCTTTGGGCGGACAAAGTTGTTTGAGCGTCATTCGCCTAAAAAAACATGGGAAGGGTTTATTGGTGGTGTATTGATTGCTGCTGTTGCCGGCTATATCCTGAGTAACTTTTATCATGAATTATCCTGGGACAAATGGGTGATCATGGCTGTCCTGATCGGCTGTTTTGGTACGCTGGGCGATCTGGTGGAGTCCATGTTCAAGCGCAGTATTAATATTAAAGACTCCGGGGGCATATTACCTGGCCACGGCGGCCTGCTCGACCGATTCGATGGCCTTCTTCTATCGGCCCCAATTGTTTATGCGTACCTCTACTTAATTACAAATTCTTAATTTTGCATAAAATATCATAAAATGACTATCCACAAAGAGGGATATACCTCCATTGCGCTGTGCGTGCTGTTTATATTCGTAGTAAATGCCATCATCCAGTTTTACTACCCCGATGCACATGTGCTCAGATGGATCGTATATATATTATCATTCGCGTTATTTATCATCATCCTGCAGTTTTTCCGCAGTCCGCATTTTCATATCAATATTGATGAAAAACAGGTGCTTTGCCCAGCCGATGGTAAAGTGGTGGTGATTGAAGAAACTGAAGAGTCAGAATTTTTAAAAGACCGTCGCATACAGATATCGGTATTTATGTCACCCATAAACGTGCACGTAAACCGTAACCCAATTGCGGGCGTGGTAAAATACTTCAGATATCACCCCGGAAAGTATTTGGTAGCCTGGCACCCTAAATCGTCCACAGAAAACGAGCGTACCACTATTGTGATCGAAAACAATAAGGGGGTACCCGTTCTGTTCAGGCAGATAGCCGGTGCAATGGCCCGTCGTATTGTATGGTATGTAAAAGAAGGTGATAAGGTAGAACAAGGCGCTCAGTTTGGTTTTATCAAATTTGGTTCAAGAGTGGATGTTTTCCTGCCATTGGGAACAAAGATCAATGTAGGCCTTGGCGAAGTAGTAAAAGGCGGTCGCACGGTATTGGCAACATTGGCTGAGCCGGTTAAGGCAAAGGCGGAGCCCGTAATTGTAGAAGAGGCCGCTGCGCCGAAAGCGAAGGCTGTTAGGAAGAAGACGTAAAACTGTCTGAACCATGATTTTCTTGATTTAAGGATTTCCTGATTTTAATATGTAAAGAACAAAATCATGTTAATCAATTAATCCGACGAATCATGGTTCAGACAAATAGCACCACGCAAAAAGCCCCGATGAATTTCATCGGGGCTTTAATATTTTCAGTACAATAAGATTATACTCTTTTTGATTTGATACGGGCTGCCTTACCGGTCAGATCGCGCAGGTAGAACAATTTAGCACGACGAACTTTACCGTAGCTGTTTACTTCTACTTTGTCAATGTTTGGCGAGTTGATCGGGAAAATACGTTCAACACCGATACCGTTTGAAACTTTACGTACAGTAAAAGTTTCGTTGTTACCTACGCTATTGCGTTGGATAACCACACCCTGGTAAACCTGAATACGCTCTTTGTTACCTTCTCTGATTTTATAGTGTACGCTAACAGTATCACCCGCTTTAAATGCAGGAAGTTGCTTTTTTTCTACTGATTGCTCTTCAACAAATTTTACTAAATCCATGATTTTAAGCTCTTAAAAGCGATTTTTAGCCCGTAAAAATCGGATTGCAATAATAGGGATTTTATTTCTAAATAAAAAACGGAATTTAAAAATTTCCACAATTGACACGATTAATCAGATTTTATAGATTTTCATGATCCTGTTAAATCTATCAAATCCTTTAATCATGTTCTATTTGAGTAAGTCAGGCCTTCTGCTTTTCGTCCGTTCTACGGCCTGCTCAAAACGCCACTTTTCGATTTCGGGCGTATTACCGCTTAAGAGTATATCCGGTACTTTATGACCGTTCCAATCGGCAGGACGGGTATAAACCGGGGCGTCCAGCAAGTCATCCTGGAAAGAGTCGGAGAGGGCGGATGTTTCGTCGGATAATACACCCGGAATCAAGCGAACAACCGCATCTACTAACACAGCCGCCGGTAGTTCGCCGCCGGAAAGCACATAATCACCAATGGAAATCTCGCGGGTAACAAAAATATCGCGTATGCGTTGATCGATGCCTTTATAATGCCCGCAAAGAATAATGACATTCTTTTTGATGGACAGTTGATTCGCGATCTGCTGATTCAGTGTTTCCCCGTCCGGCGACATGAAAATGATTTCGTCATATTCCCGTTCTGATTTAAGCTGTTCGATACAGCGCGCAAATGGCTCGATAGTCATCACCATGCCGCTACCGCCGCCGTAGGGATAGTCGTCGACGCTTTTTTGCTTGTTGGTGGCATAATCGCGCAGATTGTGCACGTGTATTTCGGCAATGCCCTTTTTCTGTGCCCGCTGCAAAATAGAGTGAGCAAAAGGACTTTCCAGCAACGAAGGCAATACCGTAATCAGATCAAAGCGCATGGCGCAAAGATAGTTTGTTAAAGCGGAAAGCTAAAAGCAGAAAGGCGAAAGCTTTTTCATGTAAGAGCTTTCAGCTTTGGTCTTTGAGCTTTAAGCTTAAGACGGTTCTTGATATAAGCCGAAAACATTTCCGGCCGGATCACTGAAACGGGCGGTTATCTCTGGCGCATCCATGCCGATAGGTTGAACTATTTTGCCTCCGTTGGCTACTATTGCATCGACGGTTTCTTCCACACTGTCCATCATGATATAGACCAATAATCCGGGTTCCGTAGATGGTTTATGTTGATTGGTCCACATGCCGCTTACTACGCCCACGCCGTCATCAAAGGCGGCATTTCCTTGGTTTTCGCTGCGTATAGGCCAGCCAAGTACTGCTTCATAAAAATTAGCCGATTTTGAAACGTCATCTGCGGGGATTTCTACATAACAGATTTTGCCGTTTCCTCCTCCCGGATGCTGATACAAGCCAAGCAGGTTCCCGGCTGGGTCATTAAACCACGCAATGATCTCATGTTCACTCAAATTCATTTGTTTGATGATTGGACAGCCACGATCTGTGATCTTCTTCACCGTTTCGGCCACATCATCCACCATAATAGAAAGGATAAACCCCGCTTCATTGTGTTTTTTCCGACCAGTTACCCAGGTACCGCTTACCTCGTTGATGCCATCATCAAATGCCAATCGGCCATCTCGGCGTTTACGGATATTCCAGCCAAACACCTCGCTATAAAAAGCGGCAGACTGTGCGATATCATCTGCTGGAATTTCGACATAACATATTTTGCCATTGCCCAAAGTTGGCCCAGTTTCGTTTTCCATATTATCAGATCGAATTTCAGCAAGAAGATCAATAATATTTACCCCCTGTATCAGTTCAATGCAATGCTGCGCCGCCAGCCCACAGGCTAGTTCAGACGTTAGCGGTGGATAAAGCCATATTGCCTTGCCGCCTAATGGCAGAACATGCTTTTCGACAATGCCAGGCAGTTCAGCTTCGGGACGGTAGATGTGGACTATATCCACCATTCCCGGTGAGCCGTCTAATTTTTCAAATGAAACATAAGCTTCAATACCATCATCGGTAGCTGGAAAAATGCTCAGCCCTTCAGTATTATGCGGCTTTTCCTTCAGCAGCTTAGCCTCCGAATATTTATCCGGGCTATAGCTAAATACGATAAACCCAGCCTTCAGCAAAGCATAAGGCAATCCCGCATTCGGCCAGTCGACCAAAAGAATGCTTTTTGATTCGCCTAATAGCCTCTTCGCGTTGATATCAACTTGCTCTGTCATAAACTCAAATTTAGATTGTCATTTCGATGAGCGGTAGGGTATTGAGTGTGGGGGCGAAGAGAAATCTTGTACGCCCTGCAAAGTCTGCGAGCAGCTTGTATAAGATTTCTCCTCACGCCTTCGCTGTTCCCCGCGCTGTTCGTCGAAATGACATGGTTTTTAAATTAATCGGTATCTTCCAGTATAAAGATTTCTTCCACCGGTTTGTTGAACACTCTTGCAATTTTTAGTGCCAGCACCGTTGAGGGCACGTACTTATTGCTCTCGATGGTATTGATGGTTTGTCGCGATACGCCTACTGTCTCGGCCAGCTCGGCTTGGGTGATATTTTTGATGGCGCGCTCCACTCTTATATTATTCTTCATTGCTCAACCCTCCCGGCTTAATGAACGGTTAAGACGCCAGATCACCCATCTGAAACGAATAATGAAAAATATGAGCGGCACCCACAGGTTCAGCTCCAGCATGTGCGGAACGTCCTCAATAAACACCAAACAAATGATGATCACCAGGTAGTTAACAAAAATGGCCCAGCGCAGTGAATCGAGGCGGATTTGCCAAATTTGTTCGTCTTCTATTTTCTCCTTAGCAAATGCCACAAGGAACAAACCGGTTGCCATTAGTAAGGCAGTGCAAATAAAAAACAAATGCTCACCAGCAAATATGCCCTGATCTCGGCGCTGCGCATCCATAATATTGATCATGCCATGTGAGCGGCCTAGCATGCTCAACGGTACATGTAATAGCACCAGG